>NZ_JBFRJF010000014.1:0-129026 GCF_041468745.1 Vibrio sp. 10N.286.52.F8 | reverse complement strand
CACATTTCAGGACGGGACAGTGAATGAATAAGTAAGGCCGACATCATGTCGGCCTTTTTGTTTTCGCTTTTCTAGTTGGCGTGTACCTAGTTATTCATCGCCAGTTTACCTAGCTTCATTGCAGCTGCATGGTGGCGGTGCATTAGTTGCTCCATGTCTACTCCAATTACTGCTCCATCGTTAACTCGCCATTTTCCGGCTACCATCACTTTATCCGCTTGTTGAGCTCCACAAAGTAGTAGTGCAGCCAGTGGATCGTGGCTACCAGAGAAACGAATGTCGTCGAGCTTGAACATCGCGATGTCGGCTTGTTTACCGACTTCTAGCGTACCGATATCCGTTCTGCCCATTGCTCGTGCAGAGCCTGATGTCGCCCAGCGCAGTGCATCAAAGTGTGAAACGTTGGCGGAACCATATTGCAGGCGTTGTAGATACATCGCCATGCGCACTTCGGCAATCATATTAGAGCCGTCGTTTGAGGCCGAACCATCCACACCTAGCCCGACTTTTACGCCTGCTGCTTCTAGATCGTTGTTTTTACAAATACCGGAAGCCAACATCATATTGGAAGTTGGGCAGTGACTGATACCAATGCCTGCTTTACCCAAACGTTTGATCTCTTCTGGATTGAAGTGAATACCATGAGCGAGCCAAGTGCGCTCGTTCAGCCAACCCACATCTTCTAGGTAATCGACAGGGCGTAAGCCAAACTTCTCTATACAGAAGTCTTCTTCATCGAGCGTTTCGCATAGGTGCGTGTGCATCATGACGTTTTCACGCTCACTGATCTTGGCGGTCTCTTTCATCAGGTCGGTAGTGACTGAGAACGGCGAACAAGGCGCGAGCGCGATTTGAATCATCGCCCCTTCATCACGCTGGTGGTAATCACGAATCAAGCGTTGGCTGTCATCAATGATGGTTTGTTCGGTTTGAATGGTGTGTCTTGGTGGCAATCCACCCTCATCTTCCCCTAGGCTCATGGAACCTCGGGTAAATATCGCTCTAACGCCCAGTTTCTCTGCGGCCTCGACTTGCAAATCAATAGCGTGCTCAAGCCCGTCTGGTAGCAAGTAATGGTGATCGGAAGCAGTGGTACAGCCCGACATCATCAGCTCAACCAGAGCAAGCTCTGTTGCGAGGCTCATCATCTCCGAATCGAGGTTGGCCCAAACTGGGTATAGGCTTTGTAGCCAATGGAAGAGTTCTTTATTGAGTGCGCCGGGGTAGGCACGAGTTAAGGTTTGATAGAAGTGGTGGTGCGCATTGATAAGCCCAGGAGTCACAACATGACGAGAGGCGTCGACGCTGTAATCTACGGGTAAGGTTGGTTCTTTGTGTTTACCAACCAATTCAATGATCTTATTACCTTTAATGACAATGCCGCCTTCTGCATCAGCCAGTGAGCCAGTGTAGATTGCGAGAGGATTCTTAATCCAGATGGTTTCCATTCATAGTAGTCCTTAGCCATCTCAGCCTTTTCAGGGAAGAGGGTCTTTATTGGTATTTGCTGTTGAAAGATAAATTCGAATCAGGGCGTTAAAACGTTCGATGTTGTAATCAGCCCTGATCCTACGGAAATCGGTTTTACGTTAGTCAGTGAACCCGTTAGTTCGAGAATCAGCTAGTTCGTTTTTGGATCAGGATTTTCTGATGCCGCTTGAACGTCTGCTTCTGTACTTGCTTGTTGAATCTCTAATTGCTCGCCTGAGTGTAGCTCTTCTTCAGCCTGTTCTTTCATTTCTAGCTCAACTTGCGCTTGGCTCTCGGCTAATGCTTCTTGTTCTTCAGCTTTTGATGATTTTGGTAACACAAGATTTAGCAGAACCGTCATAATGGTGCCTGTGGTGATGCCCGAGTGAAGGAAGTTCGCCAAATCGTGCGGCAAGTGTTGTAGCAGTCTTGGTTCGAAAGTGACGGCCAAGCCAGACGCCAAACCTACACAGATTACCAAGGCATTTCGTTTGGTGTCTGCGGCTTTGATCAACATGCGGATACCCGCGTAAGCAATCATACCGAACATCACAAAGCCCACACCACCCAAAACAGGTTTCGGAATCGTGACGGCAATTGCAGCTAATTTCGGGAATAAACCGCCTAAAATTAGTAAACCACCTGTTGCAGCCACTACATAGCGACTTGCTACCCCTGTGATGCCTACAATGCCGACGTTTTGACTGAATGACGCCAATGGCATCGCTGTTAAAATCGAAGAGAGCGTACTACCAAGGCCATCGCCTAGCAGACCACGTTTTAGATCTTTACCGCTGACTTGGGTTTGGCAGTTGTTGCCTAATGCCATGAAATCACCCGTAGCTTCGGCGATAACCACGATGTACACCAAGCTCATACTGATGATGGCACTCGCAGAAAAGGTAAAGCCATATTTGAAGGGCTCAGGTCCGCCAACCCAAGCGGCAGAGCTGATTTGCTCAAGGTCGACCATGCCGAGTGATAGCGCCACAATGTAACCGCCCGCTAAACCAATCACGATGGCCGAAGCAGCAACCGCGCCTTTACAGTAAACCGATACGCCAACCACAATCCCCAAAGAGATCAGTGCTAGAAACAGCTTTGGCAGCGTGGCGAATTGTTCTGTGTTGGCAGGAGAGTCTCCGACCCAGTTCATGGCAACCGGTAAAATGGTTAAGCCGATTAAGGTAACCACTACACCACTTACCACGGTTGGGAATAGTTTCCGAACCTTGTCCATATAGAAGCTGGCACCAATTACCACGAACGAGCCGATAAGCGCTGAGCCCATGATTGCGGCGACACCGCCTTCATTGCCGATTGAAATAGCGACACCTAAAAAGGCAAAGCTTGAACCCATTACAACGGGCAGTCGAATACCGACAGGACCAAAACCAAGACATTGAGCGACGGTCACAATACCTGACGCCAGTAGCGCAGCATTGATCAGCGAGACGATCTCTGTGTTAGGCAAGCCGATAGAAGCGCCGACAATAAGGGGAACAGCGACGATGCCACCAATCGAGGCGAGCATGTGTTGCAGTGCGAGTAGGAGGGTTAGCCCATGAGGCGGTCTTTCATTTAGGGTGTACAGAAGTTTCATTTGATATTCCTCTGCCTGCGTTTCCGTTTACAGGCGATTGGCGGTCAAATAATGACTTCTACAAACTGCGTAGTGTCATAAAAAAGGTGCACTAACCGAGCGGATGTTTGTGCGTTCCGCTGATTAGCACAATTAGCTTTTTCTTAAAAATGGTGTTGTAACCTGTTTCTTGATAGCTCAGCCTGCGAACAGGCCAAGCGATAGTTACGTTGGGTGATTAGCCGATGAACACGAGCTTGGCGATGAAGATAGCCGCTAGGAAGTACATCGAAATTGATACGTCTTTTGTTTTGCCTGTCGCCAGTTTCAGCACTGTGTAGGTAATGAAACCCAGTGCGATACCATTCGCGATAGAGAAGGTAAGGGGCATCATTAACGCGGTAATGGCTGCAGGAGCACCGTTGGTGAAGTCTTTCCAATCAACGTGCTGCATGCTGCTCATCATTACGAATGCCACGTAAATCAACGCGCCAGAGGTTGCGTAAGCTGGGATCATGCCTGCAAGTGGAGATAGGAAAATCGCCGCTAAGAACAACACCCCAACCACAATCGCAGATAGGCCTGTTCGTGCGCCTGCTGCAACGCCCGCTGCACTTTCTACGTAACTGGTTACTGGCGGACAACCCACACACGCACCTGCCACACTTGAGATACTGTCGGCTTTCAGCGCTTTGCTTAGGCCTTCAATTTTTCCTGTTTCAGGGTTAGTTAGGTTTGCACGCTCGGCCACGCCCATCAAAGTACCCGCGGTATCGAACATGTTTACAAAAAGGAAAGCCAAGATAACGCTGATCATTGAAACATCGAGAGCGCCCATAATGTCCATTTTTAGGAACGTAGGCGCTAAGCTTGGTGGCGCCGCGAAGAAGCCGTTGTAATGCACTAAGCCAAGCATCATGCCGACGAGCGTTACACTCAAAATACCGATTAACACCGCACCAAATACTTTACGCTCACTCAGAACCGCAATGATCAAGAATGCAATCGCAGCAAGCAGAGCTTCTGGTTTCGTGAAGTCACCCAATGAAACCAAAGTTGCTGGGTTTTCGACGACGATACCCGCTGTTTTTAAGCCAATTAGACCTAAGAACAAACCAACACCTGCAGTCATTGAATAGCGCAAGCTCTCTGGAATACTCTCGATGATCCATTGGCGGACTTTGTAAAAGCTCATCCCGACGAACAAGATACCGGAGATAAACACCGCACCTAGCGCGACTTCCCAGCTGTAGCCCATTTCGCTTACTACTGTGAACGAGAAGAAGGCGTTCAAGCCCATGCCCGGCGCAAGTCCGACAGGCCAATTCGCAAATAGCCCCATTAACAAACAACCGATCGCAGCACCAATACAGGTAGCGACAAATACAGCCCCTGCATCCATACCTGAAGCGGCCATGATTTGTGGGTTAACGAAGATGATATAAGCCATGGTTGCGAAGGTGGTGACACCGCCGACTAACTCATTTTTTACGCTGCTTCCGTGTGCCTTAATCTTAAAGAGTTTCTCTAAAATTCCGTTGTTCGCATCTTGGTTGAGTATTTCTGTTTTACTCTCACTCATGTCTGCAAGTCCTTTTATGTTGTGATCCATTTATTGAATACAGCGAGATTTCAATATTAAGTTTTAAGGTTTTTCCTAGCTCTAACTCGTTATGAATAAGCTTTTCGTGGCTCATTTTTTAACTGTTAACGTTGTTAGTATTTTTATGTGAGCGTGCTTAATGAGCGCGCATCTTTTTAGATGCACGCATGAATCTGTTTATTATTGGGTGATAGAGCCTAGATCGGGATTCTAAGCATCGGGACTAACTGCCCCGATAAGTCGAGAAACTGTATGGTGAGACTAAAAGCGGAACGTGGTAGTGCGCATCGGGATCATCCAAGCCGAAGCGAATAACCACATCGTCTAGGAAAGGCACACCATCCAATTCCACACCTTTGCTTTTGTAGTAATCCGCAACGTAAAACACCAATTGATATTTCCCCGGTCGGAAATCATTCCCTGCCAGAATCGGCGCATCGGTTCGGCCATCGGAGTTAGTGATTACCGTCGCCAACTTTTCTGTTGAGTCTTCATTGACCTTATAAAGCTCTACCTTGATCTCTGCACCCGGTAAGCCGTGAGTCGTGTCTAATACGTGTGTTGTTAATCTTCCCATAGTCCTTTATTAGCGCTTTTGGCGCTCCTCTGTTCCGTGGTTTATCTGTCTGTTTCGACCTTGCAAAGAATGCAACTGGTCACTTTGTTATCACTAACTATGTACGAACTGTACACAATTAGTAAAGCGAATTGTTGGAAAAATGTTAACCACTGTGTCGTTTTTTCTGACTTTATAGATCTTGATTATCGTTTTTTGGTGAGTTTTGGTTTTATTAAGTTGTTGTTTTTAATTGGCAATAGTGCGCAAATTTAACTTGAATAACAAAATCTTTACATTGAGATAAATAATTGTATACAATAAATGTACAGGGATAAGGTTGCTCTGTTTATCGAGAATCCATTTGGTTGAATCATTTGGTGACTTATTTAAAGAGCGGCTAAGCCAACCACTTATGTTAGGAGTACTTGGATGAATAAGGATTATTCAAGAAATTTGATCGGTTACGGAGTTAACCCTCCAAACCCTCAATGGCCAGGTAATGCGCGCGTCGCGGTTTCTTTTGTATTGAACTATGAAGAGGGCGGTGAGCGTTGTTTGTTACATGGAGACGACGAGTCTGAAGCTTTTCTTTCAGAGATCCCGTCAGCACAGCCGATCAAAGGCGAACGTCACATGAGCATGGAGTCCATCTATGAATATGGTAGCCGTGCGGGTGTATGGCGTGTTCTTCGCTTGTTCGATGAATATGAAATCCCACTGACCGTCTTTGCGGTTGCAATGGCGATTGAGCGTCATCCTGACGTTGCTAAAGCCATGGTCGAAGCGGGGCACGAAATCTGTAGCCACGGTTATCGCTGGATAGACTATCAATACATTGATGAGTCTGAAGAGCGCGACCACATGACCAAAGCGATCGAGATCATCCAACAAGTGACGGGTCAACGCCCAAAAGGTTGGTACACAGGTCGAACTGGGCCAAATACGCGTCGCTTGGTTGCAGAAGAGGGCGGTTTTCTTTATGACTCAGATGCCTATGATGATGACCTGCCTTATTGGCACACCGAGACTGGTCATCCGCAATTGGTGATCCCTTATACACTTGATGTGAACGACATGCGTTTTTCAACGGCGCAAGGCTTTAACTCTGGTGAGCAGTTCTTCCAATATCTGAAAGACACGTTTGACACCCTTTATATGGAAGGCGAAACCGCACCGAAAATGATGTCGGTTGGGTTGCATTGTCGTCTGATTGGTCGCCCCGGTCGTATTGCTGCATTAAGACGTTTCTTAGATTACGTAAAACAGCACGACAGCGTGTGGTTATGTCGTCGAATCGATATCGCCAACCACTGGCACCAACATCATCCATATCAACCAAATAACGCTAATCATCAACAGCAAAAGTAGCAGTGAAGCAAGGAGGCTTAACGTGACTGAATTTCGATCATGCCAACCAACAACCATGGACCGCGATACCTTTGTCGCTCACTTTGCTGATGTCTACGAACACAGCCCGTGGGTTGCAGAAGTGGTGTATGACCAAGGTTTGAATGCCGAAGACGACCATATCGAGAATCTTCATCTGAAAATGGCATCGACCTTGTTAGGTGCAGACCAAGGCAAACAGTTGGCTTTGATCAATGCTCACCCGGATTTAGCCGGTCGAGCAGCAGTAAACGGCGAACTCACCGAGTCGTCGACCAAAGAACAAGCGGGGGCGGGCATCGACCAGTGCAACGCCGAAGAATTTGAAAAATTCACTTCTTACAACAACAGCTACAAAAGTCGCTTCAATTTCCCTTTTATCATGGCGGTGAAGGGAGCCAATCGTTACCAAATTCTTGAGTCGTTCGAGATGCGATTAGGAAATGATAGTGAAACTGAGTTTGCTACGGCGATTCAAGAGATCAACAAGATCGCGATGTTTCGTCTCTGGGATATGTAAGTTAACGGAGTTAACAGCTATCTCAGCCCAGTCTTAGTGCGCTAAGAGCACGCTTTATAAGCGAATAAGCCACTAAGTTCTCATTTTATTATTACTTGATTAATTGGATAGGATTACACGGACATGACCCAAACATTTGAACAATACATAAACCTTGCAGACGAAAAACTCGGCGCAGAAGCTACCTTCGCAACAGACGATTTTTTTGCAGATAAAAGCCGTCTTCTCAGCCACGCAGCGCCAGAGTGGAAAGACGACTTATACGACGATAACGGCAAGTGGATGGACGGTTGGGAAAGCAGACGTAAACGTGGTGAAGGTTACGACTACTGTGTCGTTCGCCTTGGCCTAGCTGGCACCATTGCTGGCGTTGATATTGATACCTCATTCTTCACAGGTAACTTCCCACCTTCGGCATCAATTGACGCGTGTTATTCACCACAAGGTGAGCCAACAGACGCAACAGAGTGGCAAGAAATTCTGCCTTCAATGGCATTGCAGGGTGATCATCATCATCTTGAAGCAATCGAAAGTGACCAAGTATTTACGCACCTACGTTTGAACATCTACCCAGATGGCGGTGTCGCACGCTTACGTGTTTATGGTCGACCAAGTGTCGATTGGGAAGCAATAGATTCTCAGCAACAAGTTGACCTAGCATCGGTTGAACACGGTGGCCGAGCACTCGCATGTAGTGACGAACACTACGGAAACAAAGCCAACATCTTAGGCCCAGGCCGCGGTGAAAACATGGGTGACGGTTGGGAAACAGCGCGTCGTCGTACACCGGGTAACGACTGGGTTATCGTGGCACTAGGCCACCCAGGTAACATCGAACGCATCGTTGTTGATACGGCTCATTTCAAAGGTAACTACCCTGACAGCTGCTCAATTCAAGCGGCTTACGTGAAAGGCGGTACCGACGACCAAGTAGAAACACAAAGCCTATTCTGGCGTGAACTGTTGCCTGCACAAAAGCTGCAAGCGCACGAGATTCACGAATTCATTTCTGAGGTAAACGACCTTGGTGCGATTACCCACGTACGTGCAAACATATTCCCAGATGGTGGTATCAGCCGTTTGCGTCTGTTTGGTACGAAAGCGAAATAGGTAAGGAAATGAGTATGAGTAATGGAATACGTCGTTTATCCATCGAACCGTTAACCAAGCAGGCTTTTGCAGAGTTTGGCGATGTTATCGAGTCCGATAATAGTGATTTCTTCATGATCAACAGTGGATCAACACGTCGCTACCACAAGCTAGCGACAACGGATGTGCAAGACCAAGACGGAGAAGCCATCATCAGCATCTTCCAAGCCACACCGCTGAGCTACCCACTGACCATCAAAATGTTAGAGCGTCATCCACTTGGCTCTCAGGCATTCATTCCATTACTTGGTCAACCCTATTTAATTGTTGTTGCGCCAAAAGGCGACGATCCAACATTAGCCAATAGCCGAGCTTTCTTGAGCAACGGCCGTCAAGGAGTGAACTATCACAAAGGGGTGTGGCATCACCCAGTTCTCGCCCTCACCGATCAAGACCAGTTCTTGATCGTCGATAGAGGCGGCGAAGGACACAACTGTGACGAAGTTTATTTCGACAGCGACCGAGTGGCGTTGCATTTGGACGATCTGCCAACGGACGACAATAAGGAAGAGCAACGCTTAGCTAAAGCGTTGTGATACAGGAGTTTATTATGGATCCGCATATTACAGAATGGTTGAATTTAGCAATACGCTGGGCTCACATGATTGTTGGTGTTGCGTGGATAGGCGCATCATTTTACTTTGTTTGGTTAGAGAATAACCTTAACCGAGTTAACCCTAAAACGGGCCTTTCAGGCGACTTATGGGCAATTCACGGCGGTGGTATTTATCACCTAGAGAAGTACAAACTTGCGCCCCCAGAGATGCCAGAGCACCTGCACTGGTTCAAATGGGAAGCCTACTTCACGTGGATCACAGGTGTGTGTCTACTGGGTGTGGTTTACTACCTCAACGCGGAGATTTACCTGATTGCACCGGGCTCTGGCCTTGATTCAACAACGGCAATCGCGATTGGTATTGGTTCATTCGTTGCCGGCTGGTTTATCTACGACTTACTGTGTGACTCGCCATTAGGTAAAACCCCCGTGTTGCTTGGCGTTGTGCTGTTTGTGCTGCTCGTCGCTGCGACATATGGCCTAACTCAAGTGTTCAGTGGCCGTGGTGCTTATATTCACGTTGGCGCAATCATTGGTACCATCATGGTCGGTAACGTATTCCGCGTTATCATGCCTGCGCAGCGTAACTTGGTGAAAGCGATAGAAGAGAAGCGCGAGCCGGACCCTGCATTGCCAGCGAAAGGTTTACTGCGTTCTCGTCACAACAACTACATGACATTGCCAGTGCTGTTCATCATGATCAGTAACCACTTCCCAAGCACTTATGGCTCGGAATACAACTGGCTGATTCTTGCTGGGTTAGCGATCTTCAGTATCTTGGTGCGTCACTACTTCAACACCCGTCATGGTAGCCAGAAGTTTGCATGGACAGTACCTGTAGCGGCATTGGGTATGATCACGCTTGCGTTTGTTACCTCGCCTTACGCGAAAAAGCAGATGACTCCGGTTGTGCAAGCGCCAGTGGTTCAAGAAGTGCAAGTAAGCGCGACTGAATCGGCGACAAAAGAGCTTGCTGAAAACGGCACAGCTTCAACTTCGGCTAGTTCTCAAGCTGCACCAGCAGACCACGCAATGCAAACGGCTAGCGCAGGCGTCAGCTTTGAAACCATCAACAAAGTCATTCAAGAGCGCTGTTCTGTGTGCCACTCATCAACCCCGAGCCACGCCGCTTTTGCTGCTGCGCCAGCCGGTGTGATGTTTGATACCCCAGAAGAGATTAAAGCCAACGTCCCAAGGATTGTTGCTCAAACCGTAACAACCAAGGTGATGCCGCTCGGCAACATGACTCAAATGACCGACGAAGAACGCGCACTCATCGGCACTTGGGTAGAGCAAGGCGCTACGCTTCAATAATGATGTGAAATCCTTTACCTAAGAGCATGAGTCTTGGGTGAGGCTTGGGGAGAGTTTGGTTTCGGGCACGCGCCAAACTCATCCCACCCTGTTTCCCCGGTTCCTATAACCGGGGCTTTTTGTTTTTGGACAAAGGAAATGCAGATTTATCATTCAGTTGGTGACTATAAATGCATATCTGGATTAAAGTGAGCTGAATTAACTTCTGCTCGTGATCTGGAGAAGATATGAAATATCTTGTGGTTATTTGGGCTCTATTGGCATTTTCAGTACAAGCTAGTTGCTTTGTTGTAGGTGATCTCAAAGGTTTTTCTACTCGTCAATTTGAAAGCTTTGAAATTGATAAAGATGGTATTTCATCTCAAAAATTCATCGTTGAGTTTAAAGGTGAGGAAAGTAGCGTATCTCCAAATAATATGAATTGCTTTCAGGTTGGTTCATCCACTCTAATTTGTGCGGATGTTGGTACTGACGGCGAATCAACTATTGAGACTTGGGCTGTTTATCCTGAGAAAGAAAAAGCGGTTTACACTAAATCTATAAATGGTTTTGGTGACTTTAATGGCGCCAACATGTTTGTTGGTAATATCAAAGGGCGTTGCGACTAACTATTTTGAAAATAATCGTAAATGTAGTGATTTAGGAAGGGAATAATATGGATATTGCCGTACTAACATTTGATGGATTTAACGAGCTAGATTCTTTCATCGCATCGGGTATTTTGAATCGAATGAAAGAGTTTGGTTGGAATGTGCAGATTACTAGCCCTACAGAATCAGTGACTTCAATGAATGGAGTCACAATTAAATCTCAACAGCCTTTAGAGTTCGCGAATACAGCTGATGCGGTGTTGTTTGGTAGTGGCATGTTGACCCGCGATGTCGCCCAAGATGATAAATTACTCTCAAGGTTAAACCTTAATCCACAAACACAATTGATTGGTGGTCAATGCTCAGGGACTTTATTGATGTCGGTATTGGGGTTACTGAATCAAGTTCCAGCCTGTACTGATTTAACAACGAAGCCATGGGTAATTGAATCCGGTGTGAACGTGTTGGACCAGCCGTTTTATGCGGAAGGTAACATTGCTACAGCGGGTGGCTGCTTGTCGTCTAAATACTTAGCTGCATGGGTTATCAGTAAACTCGCAGACCAAGCGCATGCCGAAGCTGCAATTCACTATGTTGCGCCTGTTGGTGAGAAAGAAGACTCTGTGAATCATTGCATGTCGATAGTAAGTACTTACGTTTAAACTGATTCATTGCGTGCGCAGTCCTGTATAAGGTTCTTGATATGAATCTCTACCCATGGCATTTTTAGTCCAAATTGACTTTACTTAGGACAAAAAATGGAAGACTTGATAGTCGCGTATTTTAGGGCATTGAGCTCATTCTTTAGGTATCTGTTTCAGTCGATCTTGATTGAGTTCATTGGTTACGGAGCTGGCTGGATAGTCTGTAAAGTATTCACACTAGGGCGCTTTCCCCCATTGATTCCAACCGACAAAGAGCGAACCAGAATCTCTTATATCGGAGCTATTAGTATCGTGTTGCTTCTGTTAGCAATTGGTGTCTTCAATAGTTTGTGATTCGGAGTGAAGATATATGAAATTTTACCCTGCGGAACAATACCAAGCGGCTTGCAACGAGCTGTTTATCCGATACGAACGTGACATCAAAAAGCTAATCCCTAACGCGAGAGTTGAGCACGTAGGCGCATCTTCTATTCCTTTTGCCGTGTCTAAGGGCGATCTAGATATTTTCGTAGGTATTGAACTTGGTATGTTGTAATCCACATCTGCTGATGATGTGGCCTTGCAAGTGGTCAGTGTTATTGACTATGAGTGGAACTTAAATGTTGATAGCCTAGTGAAGTTAGACTATCAACATTTATTGATTATGATTCTGCAGATTCTGCTTTATCAAGAACTGAATCGTTATAAGCTTTGGTGCCCTTGTAACCTAGGAAAAGCGAAACTATCCATAAAATAAATGATACTGGAGAAGCAATAACGGTGATCGCGCAAACTACGATGAGAATTAAGTTAACAACTCCCCACATGACGCTCCCTGCATACATCTGAGCGCCTCCTGGTATTACAAAACCTAACAGTAGCGCTATCATAGGATTTTTCATTTTGTTTTGTATGCGAGCTTGTTGAATTGCGTCATTCATAATTATGCTTCCTTATGCATTTAGTTGTTATTCTCGCACTCTATATCTATCTTATTTTTAGTCAAGAATTTAGTTAAATATTTGATTTGATTGATTGTTTTGTGATCTGATATTTGCTGGGTTAATGAGTCTTCCGGTTTTATTGTGTTTGGTTTATGGTTTGATCTGAGATATATAGGGAGGAATATCGCTCTATTGTTTATTACACTACTTTTTGTGCTGTTTTTACTTTCCCCTTACACTCTTTTCAAGTATCGAACCTAGTATCAAATTTCTCTTTGTTATACAGGCAAGTCTCTCATTATGAAGAACTTCTTTGATAGCGAACTCATGCTCTCTAGCTCCTTGAATTTCGTTTTGCTATCGCTTGGGCTAACGCTCCTTTTTCATCTTCCGATTTGGTGTGGGTTCAACTTGAGCCGACGAAAGTGGAAGCTCATGGATTATTTATGGCCGTTTCTAGCGGGTATCGGGATGCTGGGTGCAGTGTCTGAGATTCGTGCGAAAGTAGCGGGCGATTGGGTTGAAACAGAACAAACTAGAGCGGTCGCGATTTTAGAATCGGTTCAGCAGTTTTCTTTGGATAAATTAAGAAGTGATACCTGCACTGGTCAGCCATCTTTAGATAATCACGCTCAGCACCACGAAGCGTGTTTGTGGTATTTGAATACGGCGATCACGTTCAAAGATGTCGATTTTACCTTGTTACCCAACGCATCGGATTTTACGGTTCCTGCGCCTAGCGTGTCGCTGGTTGAAAGTGATGCAGTGTGGGTGGATGGTATGTTGAGTCAGTATGAGAAGCAGAAAAACCAATACATAAAAACCAGAGAAGCGCAGGTGAAGCAGCCATTAGAAAGCCTCTTCTGGTATGTGAGTCCTTACTTAGTCTGTTTCGCTATTGCGTTGCGTTTGACGAAAGTGACCGCAGAGCTCAAATTAGATAAGTGCGCATAGTTTGAGTTCCTATACCCAGATAGAAAAGGTGAAGTAATGAATGTGAGTGAGTTTTCTCGGTTGGTGGGTTTGTCAGCCCACACGCTTCGCTACTATGAAAAAATCGGCTTGTTGAAAAATGTTCAGCGAAACAGCAGCGGGCATCGAGTCTATACATCGAAAGATGTTACCTGGATTGAGTTCGTGAAGCGCTTAAAAGACACCGCAATGCCACTGGATGAGATTTTAGAATACGCAAAGCTAAGGGAATTAGGGCCAGAATCGACTTCGCAGCGCCAAGTGTTGCTCGAACAACATCAACAGAATTTGAGGTCCCATATCGAAGAGCAGCAAAAGCATCTGGCTGCGCTAGAGCAAAAAATTAGTTTGTATCGAGATGGAAAAGTCCGTTGACTTAGAGTCGACTCTAACTTGTAAGGTGTTCCTGTGAACTATAAATACAGGAACAAACTCATGAATCAATCACGTTTCGACATTGGCTTAGAAAGACTTAATCATATCGACGGAGAAGCAGGGCAACAGGTTATTGAAAGCCTGCAAGACATCTGCCCTGATCTTGCAAAATATACTATCGAGTATCCTTTTGGTGATATCTATTCACGCCCCGGTTTGGATTTGAAATCACGAGAGATCGCGACCGTCGCTGCCCTTACCGCACTCGGTAATTGTGTCCCTCAGCTTAAGGTGCATTTGAATGCGGCACTCAATGTTGGATGCAGCGAGGAAGAGATTAAAGAAGTGATATTGCAGATGTCGGTGTATGCGGGATTCCCAGCGGCGTTAAATGGCATGTTCGCATTTAAAGAGGTGCTTGCGGAGAGAGGCACAGCTTGAGATAAATAGAAAATATAGTCTGAAAAGGGAGCGTCAACTTTGCTAAGTTGCGTTCCCTTTTTATTGATTGGCTAAGTTTTAAAGGTCGTAAACCTGAAGGTTCGCGGTTCTTTAAGATGACATAGACAGCGCGAACGACAGTAAAATAGGCAAGGTAACCACGCTTAGGAAGTTGCCGAACAACACCATGGACGCGACCTTGGGCGGCTCGACATTGAATCTTTCTGCGAACAAGTAGTTCATCACGGCGGGTGGCAGCATGGTGAACAGCACCATCATTTGTAGGTGCAGCGTTGGCAGCGGGATAAAGAAGTAGATGATGGCGAAGGCGATGGCACCAGTAAACAGCGATTGAGCCGTACACAGCAAGCCAACTTTGAGTCCGCTTAGCTTCAAGTTCACCATTTGCGAACCCAACGACAACAGCATGATGGGCACGGCTGCTTGGCCGAGTAGCGATGTTGCTTCGTAGATTGGATTCCATACTGCAATGCCAGACAGGTTGAGCGTCATCGCTAATGCTGCGGCTAAGAATATCGGCATCTTGAGGATCTGTTTGATCGGATTACCTTCGCTTAGTAGCGCTAAACCGACACTAATGTGCACGCATGCCGATACCACAAACAGCAATACCGCAGGGGCTAATGCACTCTCACCAAAGGTATAGGTGAACAGGGGAATGGCCAGGTTGCCACTGTTGCGGAACATATGTGGCGGCGCCCAAGCTTTGAAGTTGAGCTTAAAGATCTTACAGATTGGTATCATCAATAAAGCGGGCACCAACACCGCGACCAAAGAGGCGGTGATGAGTGGCAGTTGTTCGGTGTCGAGAGGCATGGTGGTCAGCGAGGCAAACACTAGCGCAGGAATACACACATCCATGTTGATGCGATTGATCGGTTTGAAATCGGGCTTGAGCCAACGACCCACCGCAAAGCCAGCACTGGCTAAAGCAAAAACGGGAAACAGAATGCTGACGACCTGTTCGAACATAGAATTCCTTTCTAGATTGAGTGCTTCCATTTAGCTGAGAAACGAATGTTTTAGAGAGACGCTAAAGTGAAGTATGAAGTCGATATGTATAAACATTAACCTATCAATATAATGACTTGGCGTCACCGAAGATCGTTGTTTGTGAACGGTTAATTTATATTTCTTTGAATGAAGCACAAAAAAGACCAGTGGCATCAGCAACTGGTCTTTCAAGGCTAGATAAATCTGGACGGATTTTTAATTAACGACGGCTGTCGCTGTCTAGCGATTGTTACTCGGTTTTCAGTCTAGCTAACGAGCTTTTGATAATCTTTGAAATTCACATCGTAGGCTTTCTCGCCGTAGATGTAAGTCTCGCTGACGGTTCTGTCGTCACCCAGGCTCATCAATACAAATAGCTTCTCTTCAAGCTTGGTCGCTTGTTCCATTCTAAAGCGCATCAATTGTGTGGCGTGTAAGTCCAACACCACGAAATCGGCTTCTTTTCCTACTTCCAAGTTGCCAATCTTGTCTTCTAAATGCAGTGAACGTGCACCACCTAATGTGGCTAAGAATAGCGACTTAGCTGGGTGCAATTTCTTATGTTGAAGCTGCATGATCTTATAGGCTTCACTCATGGTTTGTAGGATTGAGAAGCTAGTGCCTGCGCCGACATCAGTCCCCATACCAACACGAATGCCGTGCTCTTCCATTTCTGGTAATCGGAATAAACCTGAGCCTAAGAACAGGTTAGAGGTCGGGCAGAAAGCAATGGCAGATTCCGTGTCGGCTAGGCGCTTACATTCGCAATCAGACAAGTGAATGCCATGGGCGAAAACCGAACGTTTGTGCAGTAGGCCATAGTGGTCATACACATCCAAATAGCTGTCGCGCTCTGGGAACAGTTCTTTTACCCATTCAATCTCTTTCTCGTTTTCAGAAAGGTGCGTGTGCATATACACATCTGGGTACTCTTCTAGCAATTTACCAACGGTAGCCAATTGTTCTGGTGTACTGGTTGGCGCGAAACGAGGTGTCACGGCATAAAGCAAACGGCTGCGGTTGTGCCATTTCTCAATCAGTTCTTTGGAGTCGGCGTAGCCAGATTCTGGCGTGTCGGTGAGGTAATCAGGCGCATTGCGATCCATCAAAACCTTACCCGCAATCATACGTAGGTTGCGCTTCTCAGCTTCTTCAAAGAAAACGTTAACCGACTCTTTGTGTACCGTGCCGAACACGAGTGCCGTGGTTGTGCCGTTGCTTGCTAGTTCGTCTAGGAATAGCTTCGCAACTTTGTGTGCATAAACTGGGTTTTTGAAGCGTTTTTCTTCTGGGAAGGTGTAGTTTTCTAACCAATCAAGAAGCTGCTCACCGTAAGACGCGATCATCCCTGTTTGAGGGTAGTGGATGTGCGTATCAATAAAGCCAGAGGTGATCAGCTTGTCTTTGTATTCTTTTACTTCGAGTGTTTTAGGTTGGCGAGCCAATACCTCATCGGCATGGCCTAAGTCGACGACATGGCCGTTCTCAACCACTAAAACACCGTCTTCAAAATAGTCGTAAGACTCATCGATACCGACGTCTTTTGGGTCGGCGACGCTGTGTAAAATGCTGGCGCGATAAGCTTTGCGTTGCGTTGTCATGTTTACTTCCTTTTAATGACTTCAGCGACGTTATGGCCACTGAAGCTTTGCGACTTTTATTAGGCGATCTTCTCTTCCAATGGTGGTTCGCCTACGTCGCTTGGTTGACTGTGTTGATCGGTCAAATCCTGATTTCGATATTGTTTGGTTGGGCGCTTTTGTTCAAGTGCTTGGCCTTGATAGTGTGCGATCAGTTCACCCGCAACCGACACCGCAATTTCCGCAGGATGTTTGCCATTCACCGCACTTATACCAATCGGGCAAAGCATAGTTTCTATCTGTTCTTGGCTGTAACCACGTTGCTCTAAGCGGAAATCGAACTTCTTGCGCTTAGTAAGCGAGCCAATCATGCCGAAGTAACGGCTGTCTTCACGGTCGATAATCGCTTTGGTTAAATCGAAATCTAGCTGGTGGTTGTGTGTCATCACCAGGTAATAGCTGTTCGGTGGCATGTGTTTCACTTCACCGACTGGATCGTCTGAGACAAGCTTTTTCACACCGTGTGGCAGCGTTTCAGGGAACACTTCTTCACGTTCATCAATCCAGGTCACACGGAAGGGCAGAGTCGCGACAATGTGCAGCAGCGCTTTGGCAACATGGCCTGCGCCGAACAGCACAAGGTGGTTCTGTTGAGTGCCAATCGGTTCAAAGCTTAATGTTGCCATTCCGCCACAACACTGGCCCAAACGAGCGCCTAGGTTAAAACGTTCCACTTTGAGCGACTTTTCACTGGCAATCAGCATCTCTCGAGCCATTTTAGTGGCCACATGTTCAAGGTGACCACCACCAATCGTAGCGATGATTCGGTCACGAGTGACAAGCATCTTGGTGCCCGCATCACGTGGCACTGAGCCTCTGTCTTCAAGCACTGTCACCATGACACATGGTTCGTAGCTCTCTTCCAGCTTTGCCAGTTCGTGAATCCAATTATCCTTAAACATATGTCCTCCTAAATCCCTTTTTATGCTTCCCAAGCTAAACGATCGATATGAGCCCTAAGCCGTTTCTGATTGAGCATCGACCGAAGTCGGAGCCGTTTCAGTGACTTCCTGAATCGCCATCAGAATACGTTCTGGCGTTGCAGGTGTGTTGAGCTTAGGAATCGCGCCATCGACGGCGACATAGCTGATTGCGTCTTTCAGTGCGCTCCATACCGACATACCCAACATGAAAGGCGGTTCACCCACGGCTTTCGAGTTGAAGACGGTGTCTTCTGGGTTGTTACGGTTTTCTAAAAGATGCGTTCTGAAATCAATTGGCATATCAGCAATCGCCGGGATCTTGTAACTCGCAGGACCATTGGTCATCAAGCGGCCTTGCTGGTTCCAAACCAACTCTTCCGTGGTTAACCAACCGACACCTTGCACAAAGCCACCTTCGACTTGGCCGATATCAATTGCTGGGTTCAATGAAGCGCCCACGTCATGCAAAATATCGACACGTAGAATCTTGTTCTCGCCGGTTAGGGTATCGACGATAACTTCTGAACAAGATGCTCCGTATGCGTAGTAGTAGAACGGGCGACCGCGTGCTTTCTCGTGATCGTAATAGATCTTCGGAGTGCGGTAGAAACCAGTGCTCGACAGCGAGATTTGGTTAAACCAAGCCAGTTCAACAAACGAGTTGAAGGTCATGATCTCGTCGCGGATCTGCACCATGCCGTTCTTAAACACAACCTCTTCAGGCCACACTTTGAAGTGCGAAGAAGCGAAGTCAATCAGGCGTTGCTTAATGGTCATTGCGGCGTTTTGCGCGGCCTTACCGTTGAGGTCGGCGCCCGATGAGGCTGCGGTTGGTGATGTGTTCGGAACTTTGTCTGTGTTTGTAGCGGTGATCTGGATACGTTCGACATCGACTTGGAACTCCTGTGCAACGATTTGTGCCACTTTGATGTTCAAGCCTTGCCCCATTTCCGTACCACCGTGATTCAAATGAATACTGCCATCGGTGTAGATATGGATGAGCGCACCTGCTTGGTTCAAGAAAGTCGCAGTAAACGAGATGCCGAATTTCACTGGTGTGATCGCAAGGCCTTTTTTCAAGATAGGGCTTTGCTTGTTGAACTCAGCGATTTCTTTACGACGTGCGTGATAGTCACTGCTGCGTTCAAGCTGTTCGGTTATCTCAGGTAAAAAGTTGTCTTCAACGGTTTGGTAGTAATGGGTCACGTTACGGCCTTCTTCGCCGTAGTAGTTCGCCTTACGTACTTCCAAAGGATCTTTTTTCAGGTAACGCGCAATCTCGTCCATTATGTGTTCAATCGTCATCATGCCTTGCGGGCCACCAAAGCCACGGTAAGCGGTATTCGATGCGGTGTTGGTTTTGCATCGATGACCAACCACAGTTGCATCACCTAGGTAATAGGCGTTGTCTGAGTGGAACATTGCGCGGTCGACGATAGAACTTGATAAGTCTGGAGAGTAACCACAGTTACCTGCAACGGTAATATCGGCACCTTGAATCACACCATTGTCGTCAAAACCGACCGTATATTGATTGTAGAACGGGTGGCGTTTACCAGTTTGCTGCATGTCTTCGTTACGTAGCAGACGCATTTTGGTTGGTCGTCCGGTGAGGTGAGCAATCACCGCAGCCATACAGGCTGGAGAGGCTGCTTGAGTCTCTTTACCACCGAAACCACCACCCATACGACGCATATCAATCACGACTTTGTGCATCGGCACGCCAATCACTTCCGCAACCAGCTTTTGAACTTCGGTCGGGTTCTGTGTAGAGGTGTAGACGATCATGCCGCCGTCTTCGGTTGGCATTACACTACTGATTTGCGTTTCTAGGTAGAAGTGTTCTTGGCCACCGATCTCTAGGTCACCAGAGATCACGTGTTTCGCTTTTTTCAGTGCTGCTTTTGAGTCACCACGCTGTTGAGTGTGGCTTTCTGTTACGAAGTGCTCTTTTGCCAGCGCTTCTTTCACATCAAGAATGGCTGGTAGCTCTTCGTATTCAATAACGGCTGCGTGCGCGGCTTTGCGTGCGGTTTCTAGATCGTTAGCTGCCACAGCAATCACAGGTTGGCCGTAGTATTCTACTTTGCCATCGGCAAGCAGTGGGTCGCCCGGTAGGATTGCACCAATGTCCAATTCACCTGGTACGTCTTTGGCTTGAATGGCAATCGCCACACCTTCAAATTCGTAACACGGTGATAAATCTATATTGGTAATGTTCGCGTGTGCTTGAGTGCTCAGGCGTGCGTAGACGTGCAGCTGATTTGGGAACTCTAGGCGGTCGTCAATGTATACCGCTTCGCCCGTGACTTGCTTGGCTGCACTGTCGTGTTTTACGCTTTTACCTACGCCAGTTTTTAGGTCTTGTTTTGCAATGGTAACCATCTCTTCGTGGGTCATCGCATTGCTCTTGTGAACAGAGGAATTTGATTTAGACATAAGACGTTACCCTTGTTTCGATTTGGTTGTTTTTGTTCTGCTGTTCAATGAAGTAACGACGCAACATATTGGCTGCCGACAATGAACGGTATTCTTGGCTGGCACGGAAATCAGATAGCGGCTCAAAGTCGTTATACAGTTCCTGCATCGCTAACTTAATATTAGCGTCTGTCCATGGTTTGCCTAATAACGTATTTTCACAACGCGCCGCGCGCTTAGGTGTTGCAGCCATACCGCCGAAAGCGATACGAGCATAAGAAACCTTGCCGTCTTCGATTTGAATATCAAACGCACCACACACCGCAGAGATGTCGTCGTCTAAACGTTTAGACAGTTTGTAAGCTCGGAAGCTGTCGTTAGTTGGCTTAGGAATGATGATCTGTTCAATGAACTCACTCTCTTTTTGCGCCGTCACTTTGTAGCTGATGAAGTAATCTTCAATCGGCATGGTACGTGACTCATCACCACAGCGCAGTTTGATCTTCGCGTTCAGGGCAATCAGTAGAGGAGGGGTGTCTCCGATAGGCGAGGCATTCGCCACATTACCGCCGATGGTGCCTTGGTTACGTACTTGCAGTGAAGCAAAGCGATGCAGTAGTTCACCAAAATCTGGGTAGTGTTTTTTCAATAGTGAGTAAGAATCACTGATAGGCAGGTTGGCACCAATGATTAGATCGGTGTCGGTCTCTTCACATACCTTCATGTCTTCAACAAGGTTCACGCTGATCAGTGTTTCAATCTCACGATGGAATTGCGTCACTTCCAGCGCTAAATCCGTACCGCCAGCAACCAGCTTAGCGTTCGGGTGGGCTTGAAAAAGCTTGGCCAACTCATCGGTGCTTTTTGGGGAAAAAGCGGTGAGGTGACCAAGGCGTAAGTTGGCCTCAGTGTCTTGAATGCTTTCTAGCTTCTTGATGGTGTTGCGTTCAAGTTCAGCAAATTGGTCGATCAAAGGTTGGTCTGTTGAAAGTGACATCGCAGCATCAACAATTGGTCGGTAGCCTGTACAACGACATAGGTTACCCGCCAGTGATTCCATGACGTCTTCTTTGCTCGCATCGGGTTTGTTTTTGCCTAGCGCAAACATCGACATGATGAAGCCCGGCGTGCAGTAACCACACTGTGAACCGTGAAAATCAACCACCGCTTTTTGCACTGGGTGCAATGAGCGATCTCGATTTTGCAGATCTTCTACTGTGATCAGTTGCTTGCCATGCAGCGCTGAAACGAACGTAAGGCAAGAGTTCACCGAGCGGTATTGCAGTTGTCCATCAACCACTTCACCCAGAACTACCGTACATGCGCCACAGTCGCCCGACCCACAACCTTCTTTTGTACCCGTCTTATTTATCTTGGTACGAAGGTAGTTGAGCACTGTCATATTTGGCGACAGATTATCTTCGCGTCTTATTTCCTGATTGAGCAAAAAAGTAATCAAGAGACCTCCTTGTAAATCGACATATTTCCATGTGTATTCTTTTTGACTTCTAGGTCAATAATTATCCATCCTGACCCTGCGGTCAACTATTTATTTACAAAAATGTAACAAAGATGGCTTGTCGTGAATTGTATACAATTTAATTTTGGTCATAGTCGTCTGTTTTATAAGGGTTTGGATTGAGATTGAACAGTTTTATGGTGTGAATGAATGGATAGCTATGTATACAAGATAAAGACAAGATTTATGGCACTGTTGGGAGTGATTCTGTAGAGGCTAAGATCGTTGTTGAGGCTAGAATAGACAGTGTTTTAGATGGATGTGAGCCGATCGTCGTCTTTATTTTTAGGTGAGAGGGCATAAAAAAGAGAAGTAAACACGAAGGCTTACTTCTCTCCAATTTTGTTAACGAAAAGCTGTTAACAAAAAGCTGTTAACAAAAAGTTGTTAACAGATGGTTATCAATCGTTTGTTGAATCGTCTATGACTTACTCTTAAGCAGATCTGAGAACACGACATGCAGATCACTAGAAGCTGTGCTGCTGTCTAGGTTGAGCTTCGAACGAATATGGCTTAGGTGTTCTTGCATCAACTCTACGGCTTGTTGTTCATTGCCTGACTCTATCGCATCCAGTAAGCCTGAGTGTTCGTCTAGAGAACAGTTCGAGTGGTTGCCCGTTTCGTACTGAGCGATCAGCAGTGAAGTTTGCGATACCAAGCTGCGTTGGAAAGCCAGCAGTGGCGCGTTCTCTGCCATTTCAGCCAATTTGATGTGGAACTCACCAGACAAACGTAGGCCAGAACCATAGTCACCTTGGTCAAAGGCGCAGTTCTCTTTCGCGACCAGTTTTCTACACTCGTCGATTTGGGCTTTGGTTGCGTTTTTCACCGCTAGCTCAGTGATAGCAATTTCCATCACTTCACGTGCTTTAAATATCTGCTTGGCTTCGTCTACTGTTGGGGCTGCAATCACAGCACCTCGGTTAGGACGGATCACCACAACTTGTTCTAAGGAGAGGCGCAGCAAGGCACGGCGGATAATAGTACGGCTAACGCCAAAGATTTCTGCTAGTGCTTCTTCGCTTAATTTGGTGGCTGGTGGCAGCCTTTGTTCTAGTATCGCGTCGAAGATATGGCAGTAAACAACATCGTCTTGAGTCTGGCCTGTTACTTTCGTTTTTACACCTTTGGAGACAGAGTTTTTGAGAGCTGTCATAGAGATAAGGGCCCTTGTTTAGTCGAGTTGGGTTGGTCGAGAATAATTCATGAGTATTACTCTATATTGTATACATTTATCTATACAATGCCACCGGATGAAAGTGCGATGCACGCTTATTTGTTAATGACTTATAACATTCAGCTTCGTACAAATCGGTGCAATATTGAACTATGTACTTTTTAAAAAGTGAGTTTTGGTTTGAAGCTTAGTGCTCATCTGGTCGAAGCTAAGTGTGTATGTAATTAAAGCTAAATGCGCGTTCTGTTTAAAGCTATACTCGATTATCGCCGCAACTGTATGCCACGATCTGACTGATTTCGCTCAGGCTACGACCTGACTGTTGCTGCCATTCGTTGAAGGCTTTACTCGCTGCCAGTTGTGCTCGCTTGGTGTTACGACCGCTATCAACCACGTCTGTGCTGCGTAGGTGTGCTTCAACATCTGATGACAAGATGAAGGTATCTTTACCCATTTGGCGCAGAGTGTAGGCTCCAGTATTACCACCTAATCGCTTGCCGTGTTTTTTCAGGTAATCCCACAGCTCGGTGATACGTTCTGATGGCCAGTCGGCAACCATTTGCGAGAAGGAATCCGCTTCACGCTTGGCATTGTGGATCATCATGGCGTTGGCAGGGATGGTCATTACCTTGGTGAGGTGGCGAATAATGCGCGGGTCTTGCGCTTTCTGTTCCCACATCTCATTCGGCAGCATCAGCATCTTTTCAATATCGAACTCAAAGAATACTTCTTCAAATTGTGGCCACTTCTTTCTCACCACATTCCACGAAATACCACACTGGAAGACCTTTTCGGTAAAAGCGGCCAGCCAACGGTCATCAGTGATTTGTGATAACTCGGCTTGTGAAAGGGGCGCACGGACAATCTTTTCGAGTTCGGCCGCTCCGCCTTTACGGTGAGCCGCACGTTGATAAATGGTGTCGAATTTTTCTTGGGTCATTGAAGGTTCCAAACTAAAGCGATTCTTTATGATATGGGGACTAATTTCTATATGAAAAGGAGCTTAAGCTTCTGTCGCCAATTGAGCGAGAAAGCCACGCATGTAGTCGGTGCGCTTGTTGGCTTCTAACTTAGCGGATTCTGTATTCATGGTTTCAGCGAGCTTAAACAGCTTCACGTAGAAGTGGTCGACGCTGTAATGCTTGTCATCTAAGTCACGATGTTCAGCGAACGGGTCTTCGTGGTTATACAGCTCGGCATTAAAGCTCTGACCCACATACAAGCAGCGAGCGATGCCAATTGCTCCGAGCGAATCAAGGCGATCGGCATCTTGGACGATCTGAGCTTCTAAGGTTTCAGGTGTGATGTTGGCACTGTAGCTGTGCGTGACAATGGCATGATGGATCTCATCAAGATAGGACGCGGGGTAGTCGATAGATTTGAGGAAAGAGATCGCCTTATCTGCTGCCATTTGCGAGCTTTGGGCTCTGTCTGGGTGGTTCTTAGGAAAGGTGAAGCAATCATGAAGATAAGCGGCGGGTAAAACGACTTCAAGCTTAGCCTGTTCTTGAGCACACAAAGCCTTAGCGGTTTTGACTACGCGCTTAATGTGGCTAATGTCGTGTGCTGCATCTTGTGTCATTTCTCGTTGTGCAAAATCAAGCAGTTGGTCTTCAAACTTTTCCTTCACGCGTCTCTTTCTCCCTATGTAGACGTTAGCAATCTTGTTGATCACCTAGCATTTATTTCACATCGACTTTAACAGTTTCAAGCGCGAGTTTTTATCTTTTATAAAAGGAATACCAACAAAAAAACCGACTCTGTGAGTCGGCTTAATAGAGGGGCTTGTCTACGTTGATAAAAGCATTATCAACGGCAGTCAGAGCTTAAGCTGCAGCTTGTTGAAGCTGTGCTAGCACATCATGCAGAGAAGGGCTGATGGTGTGTCCAAGCGCTTTCACTTCGTCACATGGCTCTACTAAATCAGGGATCTGGAAGCTGATCATGTTGGCTGCCATAGAAGCGCGAATTCCGTTGTTCGAATCTTCGAACGCTAGGCAGGTTTCAGGCGCAACACCTAGGCGTTCAGCCGCCAGCAAGTAAATCTCTGGGTGAGGCTTGCCGTGAGTCACTTCGCAGCCTGTGCTTAATGAGGCGAAGTACGAATCTAGGCCAGCTAGCTCAAGCTTCTTCTTTGCGATATCAAGCTGAGTGGAGGTCGCTACCGCGATTGGAATGTCATTCGATTTTAGCCATTCAAGTAACTCAATCACGCCATCTTTTACCGGGATTGCTTGGTTTTTAACAATTGCACTGTAGCGGGTGCGCCATTCATTATTCAGCGCTGGGTAATCTAACCCTTCACCGTAACCATTTCGAAAAATCTGTTCGATGGTTTTTGCGTTACAACCAATGATGCCTAGGTAAACATCCTGCAAAAACGGAACACCTTGCGCATGACATGCTTCTTCAAAAACTTGCATACAAAGTCGCTCGGTGTCGAGCAGCAGCCCATCCATATCAAAAATAGCAGCTTGAAAATTCATATCCGTGGTTCTTTATGTGTTGTCATCGTGAGGGCGGGTATTTTGACATAGTGTCTAGTGATAGGCGAGTCAACGTTCAGTAAGAATATATCCAATCGGCTCGGCAATATGCTTCTGCATGACTTTAAATGTGATTGATTGTGGTTGAAATAATATCGTTCAGTTATGAGCCTTGTGTTTTATAGGCCATCCAGATCTAACAGAAACAATTATGATTATTCCACATAACAAATCTAGCTTGTGCGTCTGGCTTCTTATTACATTTCATAAACTTACAGGTCGGTTTACGTGACCATAATCTTATAAAAAACAATTACCGGGAGCCTGCAATCATAGTGTGACCAAGCAATAAGTAAATGGCTGAGCTTAGGGAGAAAATAACATTAGTCCACATTTTTAGCAGGGTTGCTTATGTTGTATTTTGAGTTTCTATTTTTATTAGTCGTCCTTTATATCGGATCTCGGTATGGCGGTATTGGCTTAGGTGTTGTTTCGGGTATTGGTTTGGTTATCGAGGTGTTTGTCTTCAAGATGCCACCAACCTCTCCACCTGTCACCGTAATGCTGATCATCCTCGCCGTTGTTACTTGTGCTTCGATTCTCGAAGCGGCAGGTGGCTTGAAATACATGCTGCAAGTGGCGGAAAGGGTGCTAAGAAAGAACCCGAAACGCGTTACCCTGATAGCTCCGTTCGTGACTTACTCGATGACTTTCCTATTGGGTACTGGCCACGCGGTTTACTCTATCATGCCGATCATTGGCGATGTCGCACTGAAGAACGGGATTCGTCCTGAGCGTCCAATGGCAGCTGCGTCTGTCGCGTCTCAACTAGCTATTACCGCATCACCAATTTCAGCCGCTGTGGTGTACTACCTCGCGCAGCTTTCTGATATTCAACACTCTATTACACTGCTTTCCATTTTGATGGTGACGGTTCCTGCAACGCTGTTTGGTACGTTTTTGCTTTCTTTGTACAGCCTGAAACGCGGCAAAGAACTGAACGACGATCCTGAATACCAAGCTCGTCTAAAAGATCCTGAGTGGAAAAAGCGTATCGAAAGCACTACTGCGACGTCTTTGGATGAAGTGCTGCCAACCTCGGCTCGTAATGCGGTTTTGATTTTCCTATTGTCGATTGTGGTGATTGTTATCGTGGCGATGGTGCCTGAGATCAGAACCATCGTTGACGGCGACAAGCCAATCAAGATGTCGGTGATCATCCAAATGATGATGCTCTGCTTCGGCGGTATCATTTTGCTGGCGACTAAAACTGACCCGCGAGATGTGCCAAACGGTGTGGTATTCAAATCGGGAATGGTGGCGGCGATTGCGATCTTCGGTATCGCTTGGATGTCGGATACCTACTTCCAATACGCAATGCCTCAGTTCAAGTCTGGCATCGTGGAAATGGTGACTAACTACCCATGGACGTTCGCACTAGCGCTATTCATCGTATCGGTTGTGGTGAACTCTCAAGCAGCAACTGCACGTATGATGCTACCGGTTGGCCTTGGCTTAGGATTAGATCCAGCACTGCTTATCGGCTTGATGCCAGCGGTTTACGGCTACTTCTTCATCCCGAACTACCCATCAGACATCGCAACAGTTAACTTCGATGTGTCTGGCACTACCAAGATTGGTAAGTGGTACTTCAACCACTCATTCATGTCGGTTGGTTTAATTGGTGTGGTCGGCGCATGTTGCTTAGGTTATGCACTGGCTCAGATTTTTATCGCTTAATGTATTAACTCTTTTTTTGAAATAGCCAAGACAACAACGAAAAACAGCGCCTAAATTGGCGCTGTTTTGTTTTAACAGGTTTCGTTTATTAGCTTTCAGGAGAGCTATTAACGTGGCTCAAAAGCCAGCGACTGAATTGCTTCTTCAATCGTTAGGAAGTGGATCTTCATCAGGCACACTTCAGCTTTTTGAAACTCGTGGTTTCGAATCAGTTTAGTCACGCTTTCAACCGAATACTGCTCAGCTCGTTTAGCTAAACCCAGTTGGTTTGAGTTTGATTGTAGCGAGTAGCTGTCGCCAACTGAATCGATGAGGTAATCATCTTCGCCCAAGATCATATCTGAGCATTCCACCTGGAAATCTTGTTCTGACGCGACGTAAATAAGCTCATCATCACCGTCGAGTTTTACCAAAGATGGCCAACTGATCATTACTGCCCTTTCTATGTGCTGCTTACTGCTTTTAATAGTGGTGACGACAAGCAATTATATAAAAGTTATCGTCATCTGCTTTATACACTAATCGATTCTTGTCATCGATTCGTCTTGACCAAAAGCTAGACAGGTTGCCGACTAGTGGCTCCGGCTTTCCAATCCCTTCAAAGGGCGTTCTTTTGGCGGCTTCAATCAACTTATTTAGTTTCTTGAGCGTTTTCTTGTCTTGGGTTTGCCAGTATAGGTAATCTTCCCAAGCATTATCTGTAAATACAATCTTTCGATCATTCGTCATTATTCAATTCTCGAACGGTTGTATTTCCGGCTTCGAGTTGAGCAATAGATTCAGCCAATCTTTCAGCGTTTTTAGGCGAGCTCATTAGGTACAAGGTTTCTTGCATTGAATTAAAATGATCAAGAGACATGACCACTGCATCTTCTGAATCTCGTCTGGTTATTACCGTAACATCAGAATCGTCTACCACTCTATCGAGCACAGACTTAAGGCTATTTCTGGCCTCAGTAAAAGAAACAATATTCATCACTTATTTACCCTGTTGTTTTTGGATATGTTTAATCTTTCTATATACACAGAATAGTTAATCATTCATGAATTAACTATTCTACATGTTCCGCTTGTTGTACATATTATATCAGAGCTTACACATGATCAACTTATGGTACATGTCATTCATTGTAAATATGCAGAGAGTTACTGACTCAAAATGCTATTTACTCAAAGATCGGCCTAATGGTGCGAAGTAACCTTGCAGGGCTTGGTATATCTGTTCTCGGTGCGCCATATCAGGATACACGGGGTACATATCAGGCTTGGTTGTGCCATCCACTAGATAAGCGTTCTTGATATCGGAACACGATTCAATCACGGATTCAAAAGCGCGCGCCATCATCTCTGTGGGTAGTGAGAAGTAACGGGCAGACATCGCTTTGTCGGCAATCACACTGCGAGCCACATAATCGTGTTTGTCCAAGTTATTGTCGCTAAGCAGTGTGGCATCAAACAGAGACATCAAACTTTCGTTTAATGGATGAGGTCGCACCGTTCTATCGTGCAACCAACAGTCGCTGGCGAACAGGATCTGCTTGCGAGGGCCAGAGGTATCGCCGATTTCAAACGCTTTCTCAGCGATATAGTGGTCAAATGCATGCCAAAACTCGTGAGCGAGCGCGCCAGCTCCGGCATTCTTCGCGAGGGCTAATTCTCGTTGGTTCGGGGCATAGTGTGCTTGTACGCCTTTTCTGCCGCCACTGCCGAACGCTAAGCCTAATGTGCCGCGAAGGCCAATCGCTTCTGGTGGCAAAGCCAAGATGTAAGCCAAGTCGGCTAGCGAATCGAATATCAGATTTGCGGCCAACTCTTTTTCTTCTTTCGTCACCCAAGCACCCACACGAATGCTGCCCATACCGAAGGTTTGTTTGATGTCCATGAATGACACCTGATCGCCATGTCGGTAGTCTGGGCCTTCGCGCGTTTTGTATTTAAAGTGAGTTAACTTCAAAAGGGTCCTTGGAAACAGACGTAAGAATGAATAGTGTGCTCAGTGAGATGCGCCTGTGTGAGATGCATCTCTTGGAATTAAAGGACGTTAGCACTTTTGATAGCAAATTGCCGAACAAAATTAGTTTAGATTGAGTTCGAAAGCTTCCCATGAAGTTGGGTTACCTTCATGAGTGAGTGGAAAGAGTGGCTGTTGTGGTTTTGCATAGCTTAATCGGTGCAGTCTTTGAGTTACGTGGTAGCTATCAAGCCCTGATACCGTGACCAAATCCAACGCTTCTAAATCAAGGTAGCCATCCGGCATCACGGCGCGTTTGGGTGCGTGAATCGTTATAACTTCACCGATCAACATTTGCGTTTGATTGCTTTCGATTGTTATCTGTTCTTTGAACGCTAACCCTATCTTTAAACTGCTCTCCAAGACGAAGGGAGCGGGGAATGTGTCGTCATAATAGGCCGTTAAGCCGACCGCGTTGAATTCTGAGACTGGTTTAGGGTAGCGAGCCGAGGTTTGATGGGCCTTTTTAACAAAGTCAGCACCAATGCTGTTAACGGTGAAGTACTTAGTTTCTAGGATGTTTTCTAGCGTATGACGTCGGCTTTTATCTGGGCGAACAATAAAACCAAGCAGCGCGGGATCAGACCCTAGGTGAATGACAGAGCTCACTATCGCAAGGTTTTCAAGCCCCTGTTTATCACAAGTACCAATTAGGTTGGCGCTTTTAAATCCAGATAGGGAGTTAACCAAACGAATGCGGTGGCGCGGGTCCATTGTTTGGATATCTTGTTTAGAAAGGGTCATGTCCTTCATATCTTCTCTTCTTCTCATTTATTGTTATCTTCGAGCATGCTCACTAACGGACTTATATGTACGAAGAATCCGCTTTTATCGATCAAAGAGCGCTTATTGGCCGTGGGCAGTTTGTCTCTTTTATCTCTGCTACAGCACAATAAACGAGATCCTTTGCATAGATTTACGTACGTTGACGTCCCTTTACATCACAGGAGCTAAAGTAATGATGTCGTCTTTATGAGTGTTAACAAATGAAAACAGTCCGCAATATCATTTGGGCAATGATTGCCACAATGTCAGCCTTTTGGTTTGCGATGGAACCGCAATTATTCGCTTCAAGCGATGTCTTTGAATGGCGCTCAGCCATGATTCAGTACTCAGGTATTTTGTCTCTGGTGTTAATGTCCATCACAATGATCTTGGCGATGCGTTTGCCTATGGTTGAGAATTGGCTGAAAGGTATGGATAAAGCATATCGAGTCCATAAATGGCTCGGTATCGGTGGTGTTGCACTGGGTGTGACACACTGGTTGTGGTACCAAATACCTAAGTCATTGGTGGTGTCTGGTGTGTTAGATAAGCCTGTTCGACACGATGGTTCAGGGCCGCAAGCTGTTTTGACTGGATGGGAGTTATGGGTCAATGAATTACGCGGTATTGCTCAGAGTATTGGCGAGTGGGGCTTCTACTTGTTGCTCATTTTACTGGTGGCGTCACTATGGGCGGCAGTGAAGTACAAACCGTTTAAATTGTCGCACCGTCTGATGTCGGTTGCGTACCTGTTTATCGCTTTCCACTCAGTAATCCTGCTTAAACGAGCGTATTGGGGAGAACCTATTTATTATCTAACTGTGGCATTTGCTTTGGCTGGGTCTATCGCAGCGATTTACAGTTTGTTGGGCTTGGTTGGGCGTCGTAATCGTCACTCAGCGAAGATTATCTCGACTCGCTATTTTCCACAAGCTGAAGTGATGGAGCTGGTGTTAAAACCGGAGGCATCTTGGCAAGGTCACAAAGCTGGGCAGTTTGCGTACTTGCGTTTCGGTAATGAAGACCCGCATCCGTTTACCATTGTTTCTGGCAGTGATGATCCAGAGCTGCGCTTTTTGATCAAAGAGCTGGGTGATTTTACTAATGGCCTATATGAACGAGTGAAAGCGGGCGATGCGGTTACGGTTGAAGGACCCTATGGTCGACTTTATTTTGACCTAAGCAAGCCACAAATTTGGATTGCTGGTGGTGTCGGGATAGCGTCGTTTTTTGCAACACTTGAAGCGCTCAAAACAGAACGAGATCATCCTCGTATTCAACTGTTTTATTGTACTCGCGGTGTTGATAAGCAATTAATCGATGAGTTGTGGCACCTAGCACACGCGGTTGGTGTGAAGTTGACCGTGATAGATACCTTGCACTCACCGCGGCTAAACGCCGGAAGAATTGTCAATCAATGTGGCGACCTCAACGAGTACGAGATGTATTTCTGCGGGCCGGAGTTGTTCTCTACATCACTGAAAAAAGAATTAGACACCTATCAATTTGATATTGAAAAGCACTACCACGAAGAGCTGTTTGTGATGCGTTAAAGCCAACTATTGGAGCTGTGATTGTTAAATTAGTCAATCGGCACAGTGTAAAAAGGCGTAAAGTCACTCAATTTGTTATTGCAGCGGTTTGCTATTGAGCGATACCATATAGGGCTGTTTCTTTGGTAAAGATGTAATTATGTCAGATGAAAAACTCGCACTCGAATGGATGCGCCAACAAGCTCATAAAGTTGACCCATACGTTATCGATCCATCGTTTGATGAATGCGTTGAGTTGCTTGATCCTGCCTTCAAGAAAGGCAAGAGTGTTGCTCAACTCAAGTATCTGTTATCAGAAGCAGATCGCCGAGCGGGCGCGGCAGAACGTAAGCATGCGGCTTTAAAATACGCCAAAGAGAAAAGCCCAAATGCTGGTCAAATCTTGCGACTGCAAAGCAAGCTTCAACAAGTTCAGTTGGCTCTCAAGCTTGCCACTGGCGATAACAATATGACCATATCTCAGTTCTGTTCAGAGTATGACGTGACTAAGCGTGACGGCAATACGGCATGGAACGAAAAGCTGGTGGAGCAGGGTAAGAGAAAGTAGTCTTTTAAACACTTTACTCTTCTATAAACTGTCACGTTAGTTAATGTCATACACTTTTCAAAAACGACCTATTGTTATCAATGAACGCCTTTCTAAAGCCTGAAAAATCGCTTCTCAGGCTTTAATTTTTATAGCCAACCTGTTGCATTTTTTAGCGCCTTTCCTAATTCTCGTACTGGATTTTCTCTCTATTTTTCTGAGATAGCTAATGTGCGCGATACACTATTTTTCGCCCATTAATCAATTTCACTTGTGACAAAGTTATCAGAATTATGCATTTTCGGTAACGTTCCCGAAATTATCGATCTATCATCCACTCAGATACAAAAGTGAAGTAATCAACACGACTGATTTCTATTTCTTCTTCGATATAGAGCTTATACATCAAAAGTATAAGCCGAAATGTGCTTACGAATTATTTTGGGAACGTTTGCAGATAATCCAAAACAATTAACGTGAGAACATCAGAATGAAACGACACATTTTAGCGGTTGCTGTAACAATGGGGCTAATGACTACATCGGTATTAGCAAGTGAAGACGTTGCAGCATTAGAGCAACGTATTAATGAATTAGAACAAAGGGTTGCACAAACAGAGCAGGTCTCTACCGAGGCCAATGAAAAGGCTTCTTCGTTTGAGTTTCACGGCTATGCTCGCTCTGGGTTATTGATCAACGACGACCTAAACGGCGCGACAGGTACTGGTCCTTACATGACAGCGGCGGGTGCCATTGGAGCTCCAATTGGACGTCTTGGTGTTGAAGATGATCATTACGTTGAAGCGAACTTGATTCATAAGCGATTTGCAGACGATGGCTCTAGTGCTTTGTTTCGCATCATGTTGGCCGACAGTACTGAGACAAATAACGAGTGGACTGCCAGCGAAAGCCAGTTGAATGTGCGACAAGTGTATTCAGAACTGAACCGTCTGAGCATGTTCTCTGAATCTGAAGCGTTTTCTGAAGCAACGTTTTGGGCGGGTAAACGATTCGATCGCGACAACTTTGATATTCACTTTTTCGATTCGGATATTGTCTTCTTATCAGGTACTGGTGCGGGCGTTTATGACGTTCAGATGAGCGACAACTGGAAAGCGAATTTCTCTATTTATGGCCGAGATTTTGGTGAGATTGATAGCTCGTCAACAGATGTAGAAAACTACATTGCAACCATGAATAACCGTATTGGCCAATGGCAAGTGATGTTGAGCGGTATGACCTCAGCAGACAACGATAGCCGCCTAAATGGCGCAGCTGAAAGCGGTGTACACGCAATGTTTGCGTACCATGGAGACAACTTCTTTGGTCTGAGCGAAGGCTTCTCTAAAACGGGTATGTTAGTGGGTAGTGGCCTAGGTGCAGAGCTAAAAGGCATCGGTTCAAATGGTGATCTACTGGATGACGCGAAAGCCGTTCGCCTGTTTAGCTACGGTGTCACTCGCATTGGCGACAACTGGCGCTTAGCACCTGCATTAATGGCAGAGCATAGCCAAGACCGTTTGAAGAAGAATGACGAGTTCACATGGGCTTCTTTAAACGTTCGATTAGCTCAAGAGTTCACAGAGAACTTTGAGATGGTTTACGAAGGTTCATTGCAATACATGGATTTAGACAACTCGACAGAGCAAGCGAGCGGCGGTTTCTACAAAGCGACAGTTGCACCAACACTCAAGCTTTCAACTAGCACTGGTTTCTTTGACCGACCAGAACTGCGTTTCGCTGTGAGCTATGTGGATTGGAGTGAAGACCTAAATGGTTACTCGATCAGCACTGAAGCAGATGCTGCAACGATGGGAGAGGGCGGCGAGGTTCTGTTTGCACTGCAGATGGAAACTTGGTTCTAATTGCTTGATATATCGTTTAGATAGAGAGTGTTACTCATGATGTGATAGTCGCATCAGCAAATGCCAACCTTATCGTTTCAACTCGAAGGTTGGCATTTTTTATCTTGGGATAACCTGATCTCTGAAATAAATCGCTAGCAAGACTCTCGGTCAATAGTGGTGAAGGTCAACACCATCTTGCTCATTTCAAAGCCTTTTTTCTCAATACGGTCGAGTAGCAGCTTGGCTCCATTTTCTCCCGCTTTATCAAACGCATAGTTAAACGTAGACAGCGTTGGTGTGCATACTGAAGCGAGCTCATCGTCACCTACACCGAGCACCAATATATCCTTTCCTGGAACGAGCCCTGCTTCCTGAATGGCTCTGATCGCACCGATTGCGATACGGTCAGTGGCGCAGAATAGGCCGTCGAGCTTGGTGTGCTCCTTGAGATACTGCTTCGCCAGTTGGTAACCTGATTCTATGGTGAAGTCGCCACGGGCGTGAAATTGCAGTGTGAGGTCGTTAAATTGAAGCGATTGAGCGAAGCCTTCCGATCTCATCTTATCAACCGCAATATCATCACCTTGCACACCGATGAATCCCATATGCTTACAAGCTTTCGCTATGAGGCGATTACCCGCTTCAAACCCTACGCGAGTGTCGTCGTGCACAATGCTTGGGATGTTAAACATTGACCCGTCTTGACCAACCAATACCACGGGTACGGCAGAGCTTTGAATCGCTTTGACTAATTGGTTGTCGAGGTGGGTCGCGTACAGGATGATACCTTCAACACGCCTCTGGTTAAATATCTGAATATATTCAAGTTCTTTATTGTGTGTTTGGTGTGTGCTCGCTAATAATACATGCTTGCCCGCTTGCTCTAATACGGCGGTTAAACCATCGACACCCTGAGAGGTGGCATGGGAAGAAACCCTAGGAACAATCACGCCAACCAGGTTGGTTTTTTGGGACTTTAAGTCTTTAGCGACTTGGTTTGGGAGATAGCCACACTCTTCAACCGCTTTACGCACCTTCACCTTGGTCGCGTCTTTTACGCCATACTCATCATTGATTACTCTTGAAACCGTCGACTTGGAAACTCCAGCGAGACGAGCGACATCATGAAGACTAGCCATTATTCATTATCCAATTGTAATTTTAGTTTTGGGATTGTTTGCAAACAGAGCATCAAATTTACCTGTTATTAGGGGATTTTAACCCTGTCTTCTTATCCTAGGGAGATAATTTGAAGATCATTCTCACACTATTGAGCAGTTATCTTTGATCATTTGTTATTTCTAGGCAAAAATTTGTTTTGCAAACGTTCCCGAAAATTCAAAAGCTCAAATGATAATCCAATGGGGTATGTAATGAATTATCCAAAAATAGCAAAAGAGCTGCTTTCTCTATTAGGTGGTAAAAGTAATATCACCGCACTCGCACACTGCGCGACTCGTCTGCGTCTTGCGGTTGCAGACCAAGATAAAATTGATGAACAGGCGATTGATAACCTAGAAGGGGTTAAGGGCCAGTTTAAAGTGGCAGGTCAATATCAGATCATCTTTGGCTCAGGCATCGTAAACCAAGTTTATGCTGAGTTGGCTAAGCTGACTGAAATGACGGAAATGTCGACCAACGATGTGGCGTCTGCAGGTGCTGACAACCAAAATATCCTGCAACGCGCGGTGAAAGGCCTGTCTGATATTTTTGTACCAATCATTCCGGCGATTGTTGCTGGTGGTTTGTTGATGGGTATCTACAACCTATTGACGGCTCAAGGCTTATTCATTGATGGCAAATCTTTAATCGACGCTAATCCGGGTTTGACCGACTTAGCAAACATGATCAATACATTTGCTAATGCTCCTTTTGTGTACTTACCTATTTTATTAGCATTTTCAGCGAGTAAGAAGTTTGGTGGTAACCCATACCTTGGCGCGGCTTTAGGTATGTTGATGGTTCACCCAGACTTGCTTAACGGCTGGGGCTTCGGTGGCGCATCAGTGTCGGGCAGCATTCCGGTTTGGAACATTTTAGGTTTCGAAATCGAGAAAGTAGGCTATCAAGGTTCAGTACTACCCGTTCTTGTTTCTGCGTTTATTCTAGCGAAAGTTGAGCTTGGGCTGCGTAAAGTTATTCCTTCGGTTCTGGATAACTTGCTAACGCCGCTATTGGCGATTTTCATAACTGGTTTGTTAACATTCACGATTGTTGGTCCATTTACTCGTGATATCGGCTTCCTGCTTGGTGACGGCCTAAATTGGTTATACAACAGTGCTGGCTTCATTGGCGGTGCGGTGTTTGGTTTGATTTATGCGCCGTTTGTTATTACTGGTATGCACCATAGCTTTATTGCTATTGAAACTCAGCTGCTTGCGGATATCGCAACGACTGGCGGTACGTTCATCTTCCCTATCGCGGCGATGTCTAACGTGTCACAAGGTGCAGCGGCACTGGCGGTTGGTTTCATGAGTAAAGATAAGAAAATGAAAGGTATCGCGATTCCTTCTGGTGTGACTGGCTTGCTTGGTATTACTGAACCTGCAATGTTCGGTGTGAACTTGAAGCTTCGCTATCCATTCATTGCTGCGGTTTGTGCCGCTGCGATTTCAAGCGCGTTTATCACGATGTTCAATGTGAAAGCACAAGCACTGGGTGCGGCGGGTATTCCTGGCATCATCTCAATATCACCAGAAAAGATTGGCTACTACGTGGTAGGTATGATTATCGCGTTCGTGACTGCCTTTGCTCTGACCGTTGTTTTAGGTCTGCGCGAGCGCAGCAAGCAAAACATTAAAGCAACAGCTTAACGTTTCTCCCTAGAAGTGAAGCCCCCCTTTTCACTTCATTTCCTAAGCTTTGGGGTGCTAGCTAGGTGATTTGGCTTAGCTAGCCTTTTTATATTTTTACATGACAGCGTGAAGTGTCACCTTGCTTTTGGTTGCTACTGCTTTCGATTGCCATCGCTTTCGGTTGTCATGATTTTCAGTTTTAAGGTAAGAAAGATGAATCAAGTTTGGGTAACTGGAGACGCCGTCGTCGACCTCATTCCGGAGACTGACGCGACATTATTGAAATGTCCGGGCGGTGCGCCTGCTAATGTCGCGGTAGCGATTTCTCGCCTTTTAGGCAAAAGCGCATTTTTTGGCCGAGTGGGTAACGATCCGTTTGGCACTTTTATGGAAGTGACTCTGCAAAAGGAAGGTGTGAATACCGAGCGTTTGGTGAAGGACCCTGAACAACGCACGTCAACCGTGGTGGTCGATCTTGATGACCAAGGCGAGCGTAGCTTTACGTTTATGGTTAAGCCAAGTGCCGACCAGTTTATGTCTGTTGAAGACATTCCCGAATTTAAGAAAAACGAGTGGCTACACGTCTGCTCGATCTCTTTGGCTAATGAACCAAGCCGAAGCAGTACCTTCGAAGCGATCCGACGTATGAAAGCCGCGGGCGGTTACATCAGCTTCGATCCAAACCTTCGTGATGAAGTGTGGCAAAACCCATCTGAAATTAAGTCTGTGGTCATGAAAGCGGTTGAATTGGCTGATGTGGTTAAATTCTCAGAAGAAGAACTGGATTTCTTAACCGATTCAACTTCGATGGAACAAGGTTTGGCTAACATTGCAGATCTTAACAACACGCTTGTTCTGGTTACGCAGGGCGCGAAAGGCGTTTGGCGAGTATTTGAAAACCAAGGTGTGTTGATTTCAGGTCGCTCAGTGACGCCAGTGGATACCACGGGTGCAGGCGATGCTTTTGTTGGCGGTTTGCTTGCAAAGCTTTCTCAAGATGATGAGTGGAACAATCAACAAGTCGTCGATTCTGCAATTCAGTGGGCGAATGGGTGTGGTGCACTGGCGACCACGCAAAAAGGCGCAATGACCGCACTTCCAACGCAAGAAGCTCTTACTCAGTTTATTCAAAAAGACTCTTCAAATACGAATGCCGTAGAGGAGAGTGTATGAGTTTGAACTCGAACTGGACAGTAGAGCAAAGATATCGCCGTATAGAAGATATTTCTCTAGAGAGTATTGATGCGATGGTAGAGCTTCGCAAACAAGACTCTGGCTATCCAAGCTACCATATTGCGCCTAAGTTTGGTCTGCTTAATGATCCGAATGGTCTGTGTTTCTTTAATGGTGAACACCACCTATTTTACCAATGGACGCCAGTTGGCCCCGTCCATGGTATGAAGTACTGGTACCACCTTTCTACCAAAGACTTCGTTCATTTCGAAGACCACGGCATTGGCTTGCACCCAGACCAAGATTACGACTCTCACGGTGTTTACTCTGGTGGTGCATTGGTTGAAAACGACAATGCATTGTTGTTTTTTACAGGTAACAAGCGCGATGGAAATTGGTTGCGAGTGCCAACTCAATGTTTTGCCAAGATGACTGCTGACGGCAAAATAGAAAAGCACGGCGTGGTTATCGAAAACGATCACTACACCGAACATTTCCGCGACCCAAAAGTGTGGAAACAGGGCGGCGATTATCTGATGGTTGTGGGTGCTCAAACGCCTCAAAATACTGGCTCTATGGCGCTATATTGCAGCCGAGACCTGATGAATTGGCAGCACAAAGGTCCAATTCAAACTCGTTACAACAACCTTGGCTATATGTGGGAATGCCCAGATTTCTTTGAAATAGAGAATCAGTCGGTGATGCTGTTTTCTCCACAAGGTGTGTCTAGCGAAAATCCATACGATTTCAAAAATATCTACTCGGTGGCTTATATCGTCGGTGACCGCCTAAATCTCGATTCGGTAGAACTGGAAAACCACCAAGATATTGCGCAGCCAGATTATGGCTTCGATTTCTATGCACCACAGACTTATTTAGATGATACAGGCCGCCGTATTCTGATTGCTTGGATTGGTCTGCCTGAGATTAATACACCATCTAATGAGTATCAGTGGGCGGGCATGTTGTCGTTACCACGCGAACTTCAAATCCAAGATGGCTATCTTGTTCAGTCTGCTTTACCTGAATTGAAAGCGCTACAGGGTGAAGCTGTGGTGGTTGAAAATGCTCTTGAATTGGATACAACCAGCTTCATGGTTGAGCTCGAAACTGATACTGACGAGTTTGAGTTTACACTTGCTAACGTTGCGGGTGATAACATCGTGTTCAGTGCTACAGAAAAGGAGTTCATGCTTGATCGCAGTAAGATGTCTCAGCTCTACGCGGAAGAGTTTGGCTCAGTGAGAAAAGCACCGAGGTTGAGCACCAAGCAAACCATCGAGGTTTATGTTGATAAGTCAGTGATCGAAATCTTTATCAATGGCGGTAAGCACACAATGACCAGCCGTTTCTTCATTGATGACTTGAGTTCATTGTCGATGACTGGTGACGTGAACACCGTTTATCACTCGATGAACCCAATTAAAGGGTTGGACAACTAACCTCCGCTTATCTCCATCAAGAAAGCCGCTGATCAACAGCGGCTTTTGTTTGGTCTGCGACATCACTATTGTGCTAACTCTTTGACCTTGTCCATTCCCCGTAGCCCTGAATCTCAAGTCCATTTAGAACAAACAACCAACGCTAAGGTCGAATGTTATTGAAACTGACCTTCTGCGTTCCGTCATCTTTATTCAATAGCTCCACCACATCGCCTTGATAGTAATACGGTTCCATTGGCATCTCGCTGTTGGTCGGCCTTGCGTAATGCAATACTGCTGGCTTCGCGTCAACTTGCTGTGCGTATAGATAGCCAATCAGCGCATGTTCAAACTGGTGATAACCGTTGCCCCAATGGAAAGCTTTGGTGCGTTTTGGCTCAAGCCCGACACCGCCGTATTTGTGGTCGACCCATACATCATGAAAGGTCGGTAGGGTGTATTGCAGTACGTCTTTCATTGAATCATCGACAAGTGAAACCGTCATTGCTGCTTGATCAAGCTCCGCCCATTCCCATGATGAAGCCCAATTTGTGTTTGGTCTGCTTTGCCAGCCAGTTATCTCTTGTCCTTTCCAGGCTTTCTGAAGTTCTTCGCCATAATATTGGGATACACTCACGAACTCTTTCTGATATTGCGCCTGATCCAAAGTGTATTTCATACCGTCTAAACCAAACTCCGACCATTCAGAGTTATTCAATGTTTGGCCTGTAAGGTAAGTCATCCAATACGCTTTGATGGTGTGCCCAAAATCATTGTGATTAGCATTCGGCATCATCGCTGCTTTATCGTGAATTGCACCGTAGAAGCGTTGTTCATCTTCAGAATGGTAGTGCTCGACCATGGTTTGTGTCAGCCAACTTAGATCATCAAGCCATCTTGTCTTGGTGGGCTCTTTTAGCAGGGGAGCGACTAACAGCATGTAACCGTTAATCTGATCAAGTTGCGCGACCAGTTCACGCTGTGTGGCTTTGCCATCTTCACCATCCGCAAGTACCCAAGCAAGACCGCTGTTGTCGCTAAGTCGATATTTATCAAAGATAAAAGCTTGTTGTGCGATGAGTGCTTCTTCTACCTTTTTGTCTTGGGTCAGGTAGTAGTACATGGCAAGGCCAACTAATGCATACGCTTGATCTTGAGAAGTACGCTGCTGCCAATTCTGGCCTACTTTTCCCTCTTTTGTGTAGCCGATAAAGCCGCCGTTTTGCTTATCTTCTAGCTGATCAATGATGTAGTAGGCTCCTTGCTTGGCAAGCGCTAATGCCTGCTTATCGCCACTAAGGTGGTAGAGCACGCCATAGGCATAAGTTTGACGTGACTTCATCCGCGTAAACTCTTTGCCAAAGTGTGGCGTGATCCAGCCTTTGTTTAGTTCATGGCACACATCAGAAACATCGAGCAAGGTACCGTCATCACAGCGGAAAGTAGGGAAGTTTCCTACCGGTTCTCCTTGAGCGCTAGGCATTAACCAATAAGGTGCAAGCCCTTCAGTCGCATGGTTGAGCCACTCTTCTCCAGAAGGAAGATGGGCGTTGGCAGATACGGCGAAGCTAGTAATACTGAGTAATGCGATCGTTGCTCGTAACATGATGTTTATATTAACTATTTGAATTTCTTTGAATATAAACAATCACATCTGCACATTGTGATTAGGCGATCACAATCGACCAAATTAATAAGGTTTAGATAAAAGCTCACAGACTAGTGAGCTTTGGAAGGGTGTCTTGTATTTTATACTGGTTTGCCCGCCTCATCTTCTTCAACCACATCGGTTTCTAAGCTTGCCTCTGCCAGCCATTTTTGTATTGATGGACTGTTAAGCACACGTTGTTGATACTGCGATGCCTTTTCGGAAAGTTGTATTCCATAGGTTTCTACGCGCAATGCGACGGGTGCAAACATCGCATCGGCAATCGACCATTCACCAAATAACCATCCCTCTGGGTATTGTTCCATTTGTGCAGACCATATTGCATCAATACGAGCGATGTCTTTCAGTGCGTCTTCACTCAGTGTGAGCTTTCGTTGTGCGCGGCAGTTCATCGGCATTTCATTTCTGACGGCAAAGAACCCAGAGTGCATCTCGGCGGAAATTGCTCGGGCATGGGCGCGTTCTTTCACTGAGCTAGACCACGCTGCACCGTCCAAATAGGCATCGTTAACGTATTCGAGAATCGCCAATGAATCCCACACCGCAACATTACCATCAACTAGGGTTGGAACCTTGGCCGTTGGCGTCACTTTCGCCAGAGTGTCGTAAAAATCAGAGGTGAACAGCTTGAGCTTGATGACTTCTGCATTCAGGTTGTAGTTGTCGAATATTAGCCATGCGCGCAGTGACCAAGTTGAGTAGTTCTGGTTTCCAATATAAAGCTGCATCGTTGCTTCCTTGCGTTTGGTGGGCATGCATTTGAGATTAGGGGATTGTATTGCGGCGCACTAACGGATAATTTTGATGCAATACATTAACAAAAACGATGGGTGGTGATTTCAATATGGATATTGATGCTTTGCGAGGCTTTCTCGCGTTTGTAGAAACCAGTAGTTTCACTCGTGCAGCGAAACAGATAAATCGCACCCAATCGGCATTCAGTGCTCAGATGCGTAAGTTGGAAGAAGAACTTAACGTCACTCTTTTCCAGAAAGAAGGACGTAATTTAATACTGACTGAAGCTGGCTTAGCGCTGCGATCTCATGCCGAACAGTTGGTCGCCCTTCACAATACCGCACTTAAGCAAGTAAAGCGTTACGAAGACAAACAACCTCTGCGACTCGGCTGCCCTGAAGACTACAATGACACCATTCTGCCGAAAGTGATTCGCCTGTTACAACAAGCAGAACCTACCTGTTCCATTCAAATATTTAGCCTACCTAGCATTACGCTCAGAGAGTGGTTGGATGATGGCAGACTCGATGCGGCGATTGTCACCCGAGCGCCCGACAGCGAAGAGGGTTATTGGCTTACACATGATGTGGGTGTTTGGATTAGTAGCCCTGATTATGCGTTTGATGGTTCCAAGCCTGTTCCATTAGCCTTGTTTCAGACCGATTGTAAATATCACGCTGCAGCAGTGAATGGTTTAACTAAGCAAGGTACGCCTTATCAGTTATTGGCGTGCAGTAATACCGCTTCTGCACAACGTGCCATCGTCAAAGCGGGTTTAGCCATTGGTGCAATGGGTAAGCTCAGCGTGACTCCGGATTTGAAAATACTTGATGATATGCCGCCACTGCCTTCGGTCGATATTGTGCTGATCCTAGCGAGTAAGCATCACCCGGTATTGGATAAAGAAGTGCTCAATCAACTTGTGGAGCTGGGTTCTGAGTAGCTTAGGTTCATCTTCCTATTGGAGGATTCCCAAGCTTTTCAATTTTCGATAAATGGTATTGCGGCTGATACCGAGTATTCTCGAAGTCTTACTTATGTTGCCTTGGTTGGCTTGATAGGTTTGCAGCAAGGTTTCTTCAACGGTACTTCTTAAATCGTTATTAGCTGTACCTTTGGTGGTATTAGGAGGCGTGAGTTGATGCTGATTATCGTGTGCTAATGACGTGAGATGTTGAGCAAGGTGGCTGGGCACATGCTCGAGTGTGAGTTGGGGTTCATCACTTGCTAATAGAGCAGCAACCTTAAGTAAGTTGTCTAATTCGCGGATATTACCCGGCCAAGAATAGGCGCACAGTAAGCTCATCAAGTGCGGGCAGATTGTCTGTTCGTCTTCGGCGTATTTACGATGAATGTGCTCGATTAAAGCGTGCTTGTCTTGTCGGTGTTGTAGGCTTGGCAAGGTGAAGGCTAAGCCATTGAGTCTGTAATACAGGTCTTGCCTAAACTCACCTGTTGCGACTAACTGCTCGAGGTTTTTGTGAGTTGCAGCGATGATCTGACAATCGACTTGATAGCTTTGATTAGAACCAACTGGCACCACGGATTTGTCTTGCAGAACATGCAGTAGTCGGCACTGAGCTTCTAAAGGCATGTCGGCGATCTCATCTAGAAATAGAATCCCTTTATCTGCTTGACGGATCTTACCTTGGAAGCCCTTGTGGCTTGCTCCCGTAAAGGCGCCCGGCGCGTAACCAAACAGTTCAGATTCGATAAGGTCTTTAGGCAGCGCGCCACAATTTACCGCTACCAAGGGCGAAGACTTACGCTGGCTTTGCTTGTGCAGCGCTTTAACAAACTCGCCTTTGCCAACTCCTGTTTCTCCTAAGATCAACAAACTGATCCCTTTATCGATTACCTTGTTGGCTTGCTGCCAAGCGTGTTCGATTTGTTGCTCGCCATGGTGCAAATCACACGATGCTGAAATGGAGCGCGTGCGTTTGGTGGTTGGTTGTTTGAGGTGTTGTTTCTCAAATACAAAAGGCGTGTCTAATGAGGTTCGGTTGAACAGGGTATCGATACTCTCACCGACGATCGAGGTTTGATCCAATAGTTGAGAGGCGACCTGATTGTGTGCCACCACCTCCCCAGCTTCATTGGCTATTACAATCCCTTGCCAACCACTGTGTAATAACGATTTCTCACATGCGAGGTCGATGCGAGTGGTGCCTTGTGGGATGTGGCTCAGTAGCTGGTTTTCAACAAGCTGAACCATATTTTGAACCAGTAGCTGCACCGAACTGTCGTGCTGTTGCTGCTCACTGGTAATGTCCAATACGCCAACCATGTTCCCTTGGTGATCAAACACAGGGCTTGCTGAACAGCTGATAAATCGATGCTGGTGGATGAAGTGCTGCTCACCAATGATGGTCACGGGTTTAGCTTCAACAATCGCGGTGCCAATCGCGTTGGTGCCCTTAAGTTGTTCCTGCCAACACGCTCCTGAGCTGAGTGCAATTGATGTCAGCTTCTCCTTAAACCGCTCCTGTCCCCAACTCGCCAGAATCACCCCTTCAATATCGGTCAGAATCAAACGACTGTCGGTACGAGCAAACATCTGATTAAACAAAGGCAGCGCATTGCGTTCGACGATGTGGATCAAGTCAGCCGATTGATGACGTCGCTGCTTAAGAATCGATTGTGGTAGGCGAATGTCTTCAGGAAGTCGTCTCTGTTTTAGACCCGCTTCTGTGCTGCGGTGCCAAGAGGACGAAAGCCAATCTGAGGTGTTTGCTTGTTGAAGGTGCATGACTGTTCCATGTCGTAACAGTGAGGGTGTACCAATTTGGAACAGTTGAACACTGGAGTGGTTTCCATACGTCCGTTCAATGCCAACTCACTTTGGGTTGTAAACGTTTGGTAATCATAGTTTTACAATTTATTAACAACAAGTTTTGAAGTTCTGGCGTGTGATTTGCGTTGTTACTGTTGTGAAGAAAACACGAAGTATCAGTGTTTTAAACAGAAAGCATAAACATGGGCGTCTCGCCATGAGTTCTTTTCTCAAGGGGAGCCGCCACAAAAATAAGACAGCTCTAGCTCAATAACGAATATCAAATCGAAGAAGGATCTAACTATGATTTACGCACAGCCGGGTAGTGACAACGCAGTGGTGAACTTTAAAGCTCAATACGATAACTTTATCGGTGGCGAGTGGGTGAAGCCTGTCAGCGGCGAGTATTTTGATAACACTTCCCCAGTGAATGGTCAGGTGTATTGCCAAGTGGCACGTTCAACAGAGGCAGACATTAGCTTGGCACTCGATGCGGCGCATGCGGCTCGTGCTAGTTGGGCTGCGACCAGTGTGACAGAACGTTCCAATATCCTACTTAAAATTTCCGATCGCATTGAAGCGCACCTAGAAGAAATCGCGGTGGCGGAGACGTGGGAAAACGGCAAGCCTGTGCGTGAAACTCTAGCGGCAGACATCCCGTTAGTTGTTGACCACTTCCGTTACTTTGCAGGCTGTATTCGGGCGCAAGAAGGCAGCGCAGCCGAGCTAGATTCAAACACCGCGAGCTACCACTTCCCAGAACCCATCGGTGTGGTGGGGCAGATCATTCCTTGGAACTTCCCGATTTTAATGGCGGCTTGGAAATTGGCGCCAGCACTGGCTGCGGGTTGCTGTGTTGTGATGAAGCCAGCGGAGCAAACACCGACATCGATCTTAGTGATGATGGAGAAGATCGCTGATCTTCTACCTGCAGGCGTAGTCAACATCGTCAATGGTTTTGGTAACGAAGCGGGTCAAGCGTTAGCAACCAGCGATCGTTTAGCGAAATTGGCCTTTACCGGTTCGACAGAAGTCGGTCACCACATCTTGAAATGTGCGGCTGAAAGCTTGATTCCATCAACGGTTGAGCTTGGCGGTAAGTCTCCAAATATCTATTTCCCAGACATCTTTAACCATGAAGACGAATACCTTGATAAGTGTGTCGAAGGCATGTTGCTGGCGTTCTTCAACCAAGGTGAAGTGTGTACCTGTCCATCACGTGTGCTGATCCATGAATCGGTGTACGACAAGTTCATCGCCAAGGTGGTCGAGCGTGCTCAAACTATTAAACAAGGTAACCCGCTAGATACTGATACTCAGGTTGGCGCACAAGCTTCAAAAGAGCAGTTCGATAAGATTCTGAGCTACCTAGAAATCGGTCGCCAAGAAGGCGCTAAAGTGCTGACAGGTGGCGAAGTTGCGCAGCAATCTGATGATCTCGGTAATGGTTATTACATCCAGCCAACCATGCTGGAAGGGCACAACAAGATGCGTGTATTCCAAGAAGAGATCTTCGGCCCTGTTATCGCGGTGACGACGTTTAAAGACGAAGCTGAAGCGCTAGAGATTGCCAACGATACCGAATATGGCTTGGGTGCAGGTGTATGGACGCGTGATGCAAACCTCGCGTATCGCATGGGTCGCAACATTGAAGCTGGACGTATTTGGGTGAACTGCTACCACGCTTATCCAGCACATGCCGCGTTTGGTGGTTATAAGAAATCCGGCATCGGCCGTGAGACACATAAGATGATGCTCGATCACTACCAAAACACTAAGAACCTATTAATTAGCTACGATACTAATCCGTTAGGCTTTTTCTAAAATAGATAGGTTCTAGAACAGTCTAATTAGGAAGTCACTAGCAACGAGATGGCTTAAACAATATAAGTAAAATGAAAAGCAAAACGCCAAGTTCTTATGAGCTTGGCGTTTTTATGTTTGAATCGCTTTAGTTTTTCGAAAAGAAGATCTCTGGCTTATGGTTCGGGCCATAGTTGCCTTCTAGTTGGGTAAGTTCTAATCCTTGTTTGCCTATCAAAGAGCCGACCAATTGGCGGTTAAACGGGTAGCTGTCGGGGTTGTTAATATATTCTTCAACATCTATCCATTTAGCTTCTGCAATTTCATCAGTGTCTTGAATCGCAATTTCTTGAGTTTGAGCGATAAGGTGACAAATAAAGTAGAGGTTTGATTTACCGAATTGATACGGGTGTCTTGTCGCCATGCCAACCACAGAAACGAACGTTGCCTCGATACCGGTTTCTTCCAAGGTTTCACGAACCACGGATTCTTCAATGCCTTCACCCAACTCAATATGACCGCCCGGTAATTTGTAACCCGTCATGCCGTGCTCTTTGATCATCAGAACTTGATTGTGTTCGTTAGTGATTAACGCACCAGCACCCAAGGTGTGGGTCGGAATGAAAGGCACAAACTCTACAATCTCGGATTTGTGGATCAGCGTAATCTCGTCTTCTAAGCAGTTGTGAAACACAAAGCCAAGCTCAGTCGCCACCGGAATAAGGTGCGAGAGTGAAATAGGTAAGCTAATCCAAATGATGCCTTTGTTATTCTGCTTTGAAAATTCGGTGATCTCGCTGAGTTCGGCATTGAATGAGTCAACATCGTGAGGGGCTGTTGCTGGGTCAATGATGATGCCGTTAAATTTGTCGAGCGTAAATTCCACGGGTGATCCTTTATTATTTTGATTTATTGGGCGTCGAGCATGGTCTGAGCTTATCGTATCTAAAGAGCTTATAACACCTTGAGAGCAAGGGCAGCAGTGAATCAAAAGTAGGCAATGCAGTTTATGTCGAACGGGTCGGGATAAGTGGAGGGTGTTGCTAGAAACAAAAACTGCGCTTGGAAGCCAAAGCGCAGTTTTAAAATGAGGTTTATTGCAGTTCGATTTTAACGAATATAGTTCGCGTTAATACTCACGTACCAGTGTTGAAGCTTGCCATCAGATTTCTTGATCCACAAATCGTTGGTGTAGCTATCAATCTTGCCGTTAACCGTAAGGTTGAATGTGTTCTCGTCGAATTCGCCAAGCTTCACGAACTGGTCCGTGGTAATCAGGAATGGGTCCATGTCGTCTACACCAACCACATCTGAAATCACATAGTAGTGGTAAGTCAGCGGCTTGCTCGCATCATTCGGGTTGCTGCGATACGCAACAAGCTTGAATGGTTCCGTTAATGGAACGTCGAGCGTTTGCTTGTCCATGGTCGCTGGAATTGGAATAAACAGCCAAGCGGTAAACAGACCGCTCAATAAAACCATCAGGAAGAAAAGAGTCTTAATTGCTTTCATAGCAACCTTCAAAATATGGGGGATGTTAATGGGGCTATGGTAACTAGGGAGAGTAAAGATGCAAGCTCTGTTATTACCCTATCTTATCTCAGCTTAATCTAGCGCAAAGAAAGCGGTTCGGTTAACTCGAAATGTAAACACGAGTGCTTAACTCTTGATTATGGCTTAAGAGAATTCGTTATTTGAACCAATCTTGGTTTTTAACCAGTCTCTCGAAACAAGGCGAAGAACTGTCGCGAAATGACCTATATAGATAAAATTCAGTACGATAAGAATAGCGCATGAATATTTTTTGAGCGTTTTCTTATGCATTTAAATCCACGGTTAAGTGGCGAATACCATTCTTATGTCGATCACTCATTTCGTATCGATTGTTCACTTGGCTCCAATCCATTTGGCGCACCAGAAATTCCTGAACATGTGATCAAAGATATTATCTACGGTATTGATAAGTACTATTGCCACAGGGAGCTTTCGGAGCTGACTTATCTGACTCGCCAGTTTATTGGGATTGAAGATTGTCGTATTACGTACACCACGGGCTCTCTTGGGGCGCTAGAACTTATCTTCAATAAACTTATCGATCACAACAATCGCACCATGATAGGCATTGGCCCTCAGTTTGTTGAAGCAGTATCAGAGTTCACTTTGGTGGGCGGGAAGTACCAGTCCATCAACATGTTTGATTATCAAAACGAGTCGGATCTGTTCGGTGTGTTGGCATCAAAAATAAGCAGTCAAAATCCTGCCTTGGTGTATATCGATAATCCCAACAACCCAACGGGTCGAATCTACGACAGAGCTTATCTGGTCGAGATAGCGAGAGTATGTGAGCGTTCTGGCGCTATTTTGATTGTCGACGAGGCATATGGTGAATACCTGACCCCTGAGCAGTCTATGCTCGATCAGACCTTAGTCTTGGACAACTTAATAGTTTTACGAACCTTTTCTAAAGGTTTAGGGCTCGCTGGGATTCGACTCGGTTACTTAGCCAGCAGTGAAAACCTGACTTCTGCAATCGAAGCTGCGGTGAGTGTGTTTACGCCGACTTACCCCTCAATAAAAATCGCATCGGCGACCTTACCCAATGCAAAACACTTCTTAGAAATGAACCGCAGCAAAACTGAATACTTTAAGCAGCAAATGATCGGCTTGTTGTCTGAGAACAATATTGAGGTGGTTGGCACGTCAATATCGACGCCCATTATGTTGTTGAAAAAGAGAGGAACTCACCTTTCAAAGCTATTTGAGAGTATCGGTATTAAGACATGTTCGGGTGTCGATTTTGCTATTACGTGCGACGCGATGACTGAAGAGTATGTTCGATTACGAATTGTTGGCAATGATATAGATTTAGAAGCGTTAAAGCAGCGTATTAAGCAGTTATAAAAGCAACCGTTATAAAATCAGTAGGCATAAAAAGCCCGCACCTTGCGTTTACAAAGTGCGGGCTAAATTCATCTGGCTACTTGTTTAAGTAAGCAGCGTGGAACTCAATGTGTTCATCAATAAAGCTAGAGATGAAGTAGTAGCTGTGGTCGTAACCAGGCTGCATACGTAGATCTAAATCGGCATTGGTTACCTTAGCGGCTTCGACTAATTGCTCAGGTTTAAGCTGTTCAATCAGGAAGTTATCGGCTTCACCTTGGTCGACCAACATTGGCAGTTTAGTGCCTTTGGTTTTTAGAAGCTCAGAGGCATCGTAGTGTTTCCACTCTTCAATATCCAAGCCTAGGTATTGGTTGAAGGCTTTTTGTCCCCAAGGGCATTGCATTGGGTTGGTGATTGGGCTGAATGCAGAGATAGAACGGTAGCTATCTTCGTTTTTAATGCCAATCGTTAGGGCACCATGTCCGCCCATGCTGTGACCAGAAATCGATTTTACGGATGTAACAGGGAAGAACGACTCAATTAATGCAGGGAGCTCTGTTACCACGTAATCGTACATGTGGTAATGGCTGTCCCATGGCGCTTGAGTGGCATTCACATAGAAGCCTGCACCTTGGCCGAGATCGTAATTTTCATCGTCGGCAACACCTTCGCCACGTGGGCTAGTGTCTGGTGCAACAATCGCGATGCCTTGCTCAGCCGCGGCTTTGAAAGCGCCGGCTTTTTGCATGAAGTTTTCATCGGTACAGGTTAAGCCTGACAACCAATACAAAACAGGAACTGGGTTTTCTTTGCTTGCGTTAGGTGGCAAGAAAATCGCAAAACGCATGTTGCAGTCAAGCGTTGCAGAAAAGTGGGTGTATTGTTTGTGCCAACCACCAGCAACCTTTGCTTGGCTAATGTTTTCGATTGTCATCTATTGTGCTCCGTTAGGTTGATGGTTTGGGGTTAAATTTGTCTATATTACATAAAGTTTCACCACCCACCGGGCAGGAGGAGGTGAAGACAGTTTGTTGCTATTCATTTGTAGCTGTGGCCTCGATGCTCGAAAGAATCGAGGCCAAGATGTGTTACTTATCCATGTGTAGAACAGTACGGATAGATTCACCTTTATGCATTAGGTCGAATGCTTCGTTTACGTCTTGCAGACCCATTGTATGAGTGATGAACTCTTGAAGACCAAACTCACCCGCCATGTAACGGTTTACGATTTCTGGAAGCTCAGAGCGGCCTTTAACACCACCGAAAGCAGAACCACGCCATACACGACCAGTCACTAGCTGGAATGGACGAGTTGCGATCTCTTGGCCTGCACCCGCAACACCAATGATTACTGATTCGCCCCAACCTTTGTGGCAGCACTCAAGTGCTTGACGCATTACGTTTACGTTACCAATACACTCGAAAGAGTACTCAACACCACCGTCTGTCATCTCAACGATAACGTCTTGGATTGGTTTGTCGAATTTAGTTGGGTTGATGCAATCAGTCGCGCCAAGCTGTTTTGCTAGCTCGAATTTGCTCTCGTTGATATCAACACCGATGATGCGGTCAGCACCAGCCATGCGAGCACCAATGATTGCAGAAAGACCGATACCGCCTAGGCCGAATACAGCAACGTTGTCGCCTTTTTCAACTTTAGCTGTGTTAAGTACCGCGCCCATACCTGTTGTTACACCACAACCTAGAAGACAAACTTCTTCAAGTGGTGCTTCTTTGCTTACTTTCGCTAGAGAGATTTCTGGAAGTACTGTGTACTCAGAGAAAGTCGAGCAGCCCATGTAATGGAAAATCGTTTCGCCATTGATAGAGAAGCGGCTTGTACCGTCTGGCATTAGGCCTTTACCTTGCGTTTCACGAACGGCTTGGCATAGGTTAGTTTTACCAGATTTACAGAACTTACATTCGCCACATTCAGCTGTGTAAAGTGGGATAACGTGGTCGCCAATCTCAACACTTGTAACGCCTTCGCCGATCATCTCAACGATACCGCCACCTTCGTGACCAAGAATTGAAGGGAAGATACCTTCTGGATCGTCACCTGATAATGTGAATGCGTCAGTGTGACAAACACCAGTAGCAACGATGCGAACTAGAACCTCACCAGCTTTAGGAAGTTGTACATCAACTTCTTCCATTTTTAGTGGCTCGCCAGCTGCCCATGCAACCATTGCTTTTGATTTGATATGCGTTTGACCAGGTTTAATTTCGATTGTCATTGGATGTTTCCTATATGTCAGTACAGCGGATAACTGTGCAATTAAATTCAACCCGTTAAGCGTAGTTGAGCTTAATTGTTTCCGCTCTCTCGTTTTGTTGGAGCTAGTATAGGTGTGAGTGCATGTTTTGATAATCCCCTTAAATAGAAAATGATTATTACGTATTTGTAATAATAGAGCATTTAGGTTCCTCGTGTTAACCGAAAGTCACACTTAAGAATTTTTAAGGTACGTCATAATAATTGCTTACTGAAAATCACATGAATTGGAAATAAAACTACAATATTCTGAGCGCCGTATTTAATGTTGTGGACTCATACATGCTTTTATCTCTTCCGCCTCCAGTGATGCTGTCACTTGCCATCGTGCTTGAAGTTGTCGCGACTTCTTTATTGCCTAAAACGCAGCAATTTACTTCCCTTCCTGCGACCGCCGCAGTACTCGTCGGTTATGGCTTTGCTTTTTATCTGTTGTCTCTCACGGTTCAAACCATGTCTTTGGGTGTGGCGTATGCGATTTGGTGTGGCGCAGGGATAGTGTTGGTCGCGGCGTTGTCTTGGTTGGTCTACGGGCAAAAGCTAGACATCTACGCGATCATTGGCATCGCTTTGATTCTGTCTGGTGTGGTGGTCATTAACCTGTTTTCAACGTCGGTGAGTCACTAAGAGTCTATTTCCTACTTCTGAAGGAACAAACTAATTGGAATCTAGAGTAGTTAGCCTTCAACTTAAGGTATTGAATATAATATAGTAATCCCAATAAATGCATTTTGTGCATGTATTTTATGAAAACAGCTCACTTTACTCATAGATTGGTCGGTTTAGTATAGCCAGCAGAAACCTATGATTATAAATAATCATAGATATTATCTGTTTATCAATAACTTAGGGGGTCATTATGACTATTCCGACAACCGATATGATGGAAGCTTGGACGGGATTTCAAGCTGGCGACTGGCAAACATCCGTTAATGCACGTGATTTTATTCAGCGAAACTACACCCCTTATGAAGGCGATGAGTCTTTTCTTGCGGACGTGTCGGAGTCGACGACACAGCTATGGGAGTCGGTGCTAGAAGGTATTAAAGAAGAAAGCCGCACTCATGCCCCTGTCGATTTTGATACTGATATCGTTTCCACTATCACCTCACACGATGCCGGTTACATTGTAAAAAACCTCGAAAAAATCGTGGGTCTACAAACCGATAAACCACTGAAACGCGGCATCATCGCCAATGGTGGTATTCGAATGGTGAAAACGTCGTGCGAAGTGTACGGTCGTGAATTAGAGCCACAAATCGAAAAGATCTTCACTGAGTACCGCAAAACGCATAACCAAGTAGCGTTCGATCTTTATACCGACGAAATTAAAGCATGTCGCCGTTCTGGTATTATTACTGGTCTGCCGGATGCTTATGGTCGTGGACGCATTATCGGCGACTACCGTCGTCTTGCTTTGTACGGTATCGACTTCCTAAAATTAGACAAAAATGAGCAATTCAAATCGACTCAGAAGATGCTTGAAACGGGTGGTGATTTAGATAAGACATTGCGTCTACGTGAAGAGCTTACTGATCAAATTCGTGCCTTTGATGAAATGCGAGAAATGGGTTTGAAGTACGGCATTGATATGTCTTCTCCTGCTCGTACTGCGCAAGAAGCAATCCAATTTACCTATTTTGGCTACTTAGCTGCGGTTAAGTCTCAAAATGGTGCTGCGATGTCGCTAGGCCGCACATCAACCTTCCTAGATGTTTACATCGAACGTGACCTTAAACTTGGTCTGATTGATGAAAAACAAGCGCAAGAGTTGATTGACCATTTCATCATGAAGCTTCGTATGGTTCGTTTCCTTCGCACTCCTGAATATGATTCATTGTTCTCTGGCGACCCAATTTGGGCAACAGAAGCAATGGCTGGTATGGGCGTTGATGGTCGTACTCTTGTTAGCAAAACGACTTTCCGCTACTTGCACACATTGCACACGATGGGCCCAGCACCAGAGCCGAACATGACGGTTCTATGGTCTGAACAACTGCCTATCGCGTTTAAACAATACGCGGCTAAAGTGTCTATCGAAACCTCATCACTTCAGTATGAGAACGATGATCTAATGCGTGCGGATTTTGATAATGACGATTACGCGATTGCGTGTTGTGTGAGCCCACAGGTGGTTGGCCAACATATGCAGTTCTTTGGTGCTCGTGCAAACCTTGCTAAAGCGTTGCTTTACACCATTAACGGTGGTGTTGATGAAAAATCTAACATGCAGGTTGGTCCTCAAGTTGCTCGTATCGAAGATGAAGTTCTCGATTTTGACCGCTTAATGCCACGCTTTGATGACATGATGGATTGGCTTGCAACGCAATACGTCACTGCGCTGAACGTGATCCATTACTCGCATGACCGTTACAGCTATGAAGCATCGTTAATGGCATTGATGGATCGCGATGTTCATCGCACAATGGCTTGTGGTATTGCAGGGCTGTCGGTTGTTGCTGACTCGTTAGCGGCTATCAAATACGCGAAGGTAACACCAGTACGTAACGAAGATGGCATCGCTGTCGACTTTGATATTGAAGGCGAATATCCAAAATTCGGCAACAACGATTCACGTGTCGATGATATTGCTTGTGATTTGGTTGAACGTTTTATGAAGAAAATTCAGAAAAGGAACACCTACCGTGAAGCGGTTCCAACTCAATCTATCCTTACGATTACTTCAAACGTTGTATATGGTAAAAAAACCGGTAACACGCCTGATGGTCGCCGCGCTGGTATGCCATTTGGCCCGGGCGCAAACCCAATGCACGGTCGTGATGAGAAAGGGGCGGTGGCTTCACTTTCTTCAGTTGCCAAACTGCCGTTCGAGTACGCTAAAGATGGTATTTCTTACACCTTCTCAATCGTACCAAATGCACTAGGTAAAGATGATCTAAGCCAAAAAGTGAACCTAGCAGCACTAATGGATGGTTACTTCCACCATGAAGAAAGTGCAGGATCGATTCGTGTTGAGGGTGGGCAACATCTTAACGTGAACGTGCTTAACCGTGACATGTTGTTGGATGCCGTCGAACATCCAGAAAAATACCCACAGTTAACCATCCGAGTCTCGGGTTACGCTGTGAGGTTCAACTCGTTAACACGTGAGCAGCAACAGGATGTAATTAGCCGTACGTTTACTGCTAAGATTTAACCGTAAACTTCAAGATATACGGTTCTAAAAAAGCGCGAGAATGACATCCGTTTCTCGCGCTTTTTTGTGCGTGGAGTATGGCGCGAATGATGTCGTTGGGCGTCGCGTTGTCTTGGCTGGTATATGAGCAAAACCGATATTTACACGGTGATTGGTATCGCTTTGATTCTTTTTTTGGGGGGATTCGCTTGTTTTTTATGTCAGAGATCACTAGGAGCTCTAACTTATCTTTGCCCCATTATCAGATAGAGTAAATACTCACTCATATCCTGTTAATTGGGTTTTGCCTTACTAAAATCTATCCATTGTTCTAATGCTGTTCATTGAACCCCCGTGTTGTATCACGGGGGTAAATTCGACCTAACATTCAGCTTTCATTGAACTGCTTTTAAAAGCTATATGAAATTGTAAACATAGATTAATTAAGGTAAATTCGTGGTTATTACGCTAACTTGTTGATTATCTGTCAATTCAGGATGTATATGCGCTTAACACAAATTCTTCACAATGAAAGGCTAATCGAGTTAGTCCTTCCTACCGAGCAGTCTAATGACTCCAATACTTATACATTATTAGTTGGTACAAATGGTGTTGGTAAGAGCAGACTTCTACAAACTATCTGTCATACGTTACTAAATGAACCATCTTCATTTAATATGTTTTCAAATAAGCCGACTAATCTTGCACTAAACATTAAGTATCAATTAGGCGAAGAAACCTACTCTATTTCTAATACTAATAGAGTACGATTACAAGCCCATATCCGTATTGTCACCAATGATGGAAAAACAGTTACTAAATTAGTAACAATTAACGCCTCTAGCCCTAATGATTATTTTATAGAAGAGGATTATGAAGGCTTAATAATTAACGAATATGAATTTAAATCACTTCTGAAATCATACTTCATGCAAGATTTAATGAGTTATAAATGTACTACTGCCCCCACGAGTGAATTCAAGTATATATCCACTTTGATTGCTGTCACCTCGAGTCCATTTGACAAATTCCCAACGTACGATTCTCATAGGTTTGAGGATCATTCACACACTAAATATTATTATCGTGGTTCGCGATTAAGAAAAAGCGGAAGTTCAAGTGACAGAGAACTAGATTATATCGATCAAAAATTCAACCAACTCGGCTCTAGCTTTCTAAACTTGTTCTTGGGAGAAAGTACACGACTTCAAAGCGTCAAAAAAGTTTTTGAGTTTTTAGGTTACAACTTCCAATTTGAGTTAAACCTTTCGTTTGGTCAACAGTTCGGATTTGCAGGTGGCCAAACCCACGACCTTTTAAGCTCAACTGAAAGTATTAGGTTTTTCAAAGGGCGCAGCAGAAAAAATTTATCTGATGAAGAAAAGGAATTAATCAACAAAGAACTTCAAGATTCATTTGAGAGGGTGCGAGATTATTACAAAATTAATATTGGTCCATTTTTTGATAACTCCTCGAACCTTGATTTAACAATGAACTTGAATGACTCATCGCAGGATGATCTTCTTGATGATTTAATCTTGTTAGCTAACTATGACATTATCGATTTGGTGAACATTTCATTTACAAAAACAGCAACAGATACTAGCTTTTTACTAACCGATGCAAGTTCTGGTGAGCTCTGTATCCTTTTCAATATTTTGTCTATCGCTGGCGTAATTGAAAATGACTCTTTGATTCTCATTGACGAACCAGAATTAAGCTTACATCCGAAGTGGCAAGAAGATTTTTTGCCATTATTATGTGATATTTTTTCGAACTACAGTGGATGTCATTTTATTCTCTCAACCCACTCACCAAACATCGTTTCTACTTTACCTGAACATAACTCCTACCTTGTAAATTTAGAATCAAGAGAAATCAGAACTGTCATTGGTAGCGCTATAAAAAACAAGTCACTTGATTACCAAATGACTCACACCTTCAATGTCAATAATCCTAATAACGAATACCTCATTAGAATTACATTAGAAGTGTTTTTTCATCTTTCTAAAAAGAAAACCTTACCAGAAGGAGATTTGCTCTTAGATTTCAAATACCTTCTTGGAATAAGGAACAAAATAAACGACTCTAAGCTCTTAGACCTAATTGATTCTTGTATTGAATTGAGTGAACTTTATGGCTGATATCGAAAGCCCAGTAGTATTTAGCGCTGAACTCAAAAAGCTCATACGAATTAAAATGAATGACCCACATTTCACCCATGATAACTGGGGGGATGGTGACTTATTGCCGCTAAGAAGATTTGTACGGACACATTATCGGCCTTTACAAGATAAGGTTTGTTATTTTTGTAAGAACCCATTGAGTAAAAAATCAGCGATGAATTGTCAAGTAGAGCATCTTATTCCAAAATCGACTCATCCAAAATTTATTTTCACAGCTAAGAATTTATGTCTGATATGCTGCGATTGTAATGAAAGCAAAGGCGCTCACCCTGTTACCAGACCAAAAGCAAAGTTGTTAGGGTACCCTCGCAGTAGTAAGCAATTCATGATCGTACATCCACACTTTGATGAATATTCAAAGTATATTTATAAAACCCGAAAAGGCCACTTTACCGGGCTTGATGACAATAAAGCGCGCAAAGGTTCCTATACAATATTTGTATGTGGTTTAAATAAAGACATTGACGATATCGGAGGGCCTAACATAGCCCACTCAGAAATGGATGAGTTTTTGGAAATGGCTCGAAGACTATCCGAGAATAAGTCAGATGAAGAGATAGGTAGTCTCATCGCTAAAGTGTCGAGAGCATTGACAAACTAGTTTTTGGTCCGCATCAGTCAAACAGGACACCTCACGAAGCAACTTTTTCCATACTAAAAGTTATCTGCATTTTACTAATTTAAGTGATTACTCTAAGAAGGTTCTGTCCAGAACCTTCATAAGCTGAATTTTCGCCCGTGGCATTTTCTAGTTCAAAAGTCCTCCTTTCCGACTCAGAACCGAACTCTATATGAGTTGTCGGGAGATTTTCTTTTACCCTCCCTACATCAAACGGATCCATAGCTGATCTTCCTAGCGACTTACAACGTAAGAGGCCGATTAAAAGGGAGAAAAAATTATGGCCACCGTTTATGTCAGCATCGGAAGCAACATTAACCGCGAATATCACGTCACAGAATCTCTCAAAGCATTGAATAGCCGCTTTGCACCTCTACACATCTCTAATTTTTACGATTGTGAGCCTGTTGGTTTTGAAGGAGACAACTTCCTAAACCTAGTCGTTGGGTTTGAATGTGACCTTTCTATCGCTGAACTGGCTAAGGTTCTGCATCAAATCGAGATAGACAATGCTCGCAAGCGTGAAACTAAAGAATACGCTTCGCGTACGATGGATATCGATATCCTTCTCTACGGTAACGAAGTCGGCATTATTGATGGAGTAGAGCTGCCTCGAGGTGAAATCACCGAGTATGCTTTTGTACTTCGACCGTTAGTTGATGTTGCCGCGCAAGAACTTCATCCCACTCTAGACATCTCTTTTCAGCACCTCTGGAACAACTTCGATCAGCTGAGTCAGAAAACCGAACTTATACCTTTCAAGGTCAGCTTCACTTAATCCCTACAACGGCTTTAAACAGAACGCTTGAGCTTTATTGATCTTTTCTTCTAACAGGCACGTAACTCACTCTACCTTCTAAGGATCGGAAACTGTTATGAATCACAATGCGATTATCACCATCACAAATCTCAGATTAAGAACCTTCATTGGCTTCAACGAAGAAGAAAAAACCAAGCAGCAAGACATCGTCATAAATGCGGAGATCCATTATCCCGCGAACAACCTTTGCCTCTCTGATGATGTGGAGAACGCACTTAACTACAAAAATATCTGCAAAAAAATTATTGAACATGTTGAATCTGGACGGTTTCTGCTTTTAGAAAAGTTAACCAGCGACGTACTCGGTATTTGTATCGACCATTCATGGGTTCGATACGCTCAGGTGAGAATTGACAAGCCTCATGCTCTACGTTTCGCCGATTCCGTCTCGCTCACCCTGAGCTATGAAGCAGAACTTGAAGATTAACTCATAAGGAGCGACTCAATGCTAACCACAGAAGCTGAAAAAGTAAGAGAAGCTTTGCTCGAAAAGGGACTAGAAACCCCGATGACATCGAGCGAAATGAACCCCGACCAGAAGTACAACCGCATCAAAGGGCTTTTGACGGAAGTTGTCAGTACGCTCGGGCTGGATTTAACCGATGACAGTCTCGCTGAAACACCTCATCGCATTGCAAAGATGTACGTTCACGAGATATTTTCAGGGCTCGACTACAATAACTTCCCCAAAATTAGTGTTATCGACAACAAAATGTCAGTTGATGAAATGGTTAAGGTATCGGATATAGATTTAACTTCGACGTGCGAACATCACTTCATCACCATCGATGGTTTAGCACAAGTGGCTTATATCCCAGAATCCAAGATTCTTGGGCTATCTAAAATAAACCGTATTGTTCGATTCTTTGCTCAGCGTCCGCAGGTTCAAGAACGCCTTACACAGCAAATCCTGGTCGCGATACAGACTCTAGTCGAAACAGAAAATGTGGCTGTGACGATTAAAGCAACTCACTACTGCGTTAAATCGAGAGGCGTTATGGACGCTAACTCTGAAACCACCACAACCGCGCTTGGTGGCAGTTTCAAAACTAACCCTCAAACTAGAGCTGAGTTTTTACGATGAGTGAAACGATTCTAATAACTGGAGTGGGGAAGCGTTTAGGATTCGCTCTGGCGCAGCAACTTATATCTGACGGATACAAAGTCGTTGGCACTTACCGAAGCGACTATCCCCAGCTGAAAATACTGCGCGACAGTGGAGCCGACTTGCAACAGGTAGATTTTTATCAACAAAGTAGCTTAGAGGGTTTTTTGCATTATGTTGGTCAAGAATATAAGGCGATTCGAGCCATCATCCATAACGCTTCCGACTGGCAACCGGAGAACAAAAAAAATCCCAGTGAAAACGCATTACAAATCATGAACCAGATGATGACGGTTCACGCTACCGTGCCTTATCTGGTTAACTTAACGCTCAAAGACCAATTAATGTCTGGCGATAAAACGTCGGACATCATCCACATCAGTGATTACGTTGCGGAAAAAGGCAGTAAAAAACACATCGCTTACGCGGCCAGTAAAGCTGCACTCAACAACCTGACGCTGTCGTTCTCAGCGATGTTGGCTCCCAAGGTGAAAGTCAATACTGTCTCTCCTGCCATGATAAAATTCAATGAACATGATGACGAGGCGTACAAAACCAAAGCTCTGAAAAAAGCACTGATTCCCGCAGAGGCAGGCTTTGAAGAAGTGATAGATGGCATTAAGTTTGTTTTGGCTAGTCACTATATGACAGGAAGGACTTTGCACCTTGATGGCGGCAGGCACTTGAAGTGAAGTTCATGCGTTGTGATCTTGAGGCAGGATAGTCAACTAATCTATTCGTCTTTCATATCGTCTAACTACATTTTTTTAAGTTGTCCCTCGACACTTTTTGGGTTTTAGACATTAGAACGTGTTTGCATGGGCGACTCACCAAACAACTGCTTGTAGCTTTGGCAAAAATATCCCAGATGAAAAAAACCAAAGTCAAAGGCGATTTCATTGATGCACCGTTGTTCGCTCGGATTTTGCAGAATGCGCCGTACCTGGTTGAGACGTACATTTTGTATAAATTGTTTTGGTGATATGCCACAACAGGACTCAAAGGTGTATTGCAGCGTACGGCGACTGACATAAACCGCATCGCACAGTTCAGACACGGTGACGGGTTTACGGTACTGCGAGTTATCTAGGTACTGCCTAATTCGACGCATTGTGTTCTCACGCTGTGAGGCATTGGTTTTTTGCATATTTTGATTAGACGATTGAGCGAACAATTCGACCAACATATCTTGAACAATGGATTGATGAGTTTGAAAAGACCAGCGAGATTGACTCGGGGAGAGTAGTAAGCTCAAGTAAGCTTTTATTTGTTGGGTGTAGTGTTGAGAGCAACCAAGAAAGTGGCTCTTGCTGTTTAATGATTCAATCTCTAGCTGTTGCTGAATCATTTCAACCAGTGAAGGGCTTATGACTAACCCATAAATAGAAAAGGTTTCTGGCGTAAGTAGCTCAAAATCCGCCCCAGCCTCACGGATCAAAATACTATCAGGATTACCTTGTGCGTAATTGATGTGTAAAGGTCTATCGTTAGCACTGATCCCTAACCAAATCCCTTCATTAATACGACATTGCTGCTTGAGTTTTCGGTTGCTGTCTTCTCGAAATAGGTGCACGTGAGAAAATTTTCGTTCACGGATCTGACCTAGAAAACTTCCTTGACTCAGTTGGTCATATTCTTGCTGCCAGTTAAAGAGGCTGGCTGCCTGCTGATTTGCATCAAATGTGTTGAATGTGCACAAATTAGGTGCATAACGCATCAATTCTTCATCCTTTCTCATCATTCCATGACCTACCCATGTGACCCATATTAGTACAGTGTGTCTTTAAGTTTATGTTTATTAATGCTTTTTTATGTTTGCCGATTCTTGATATTCATTCGGTTCAAAAATCGCTTAATTACTCATATATACAAAAGGTTATTGAGCAAGAACTGAACCAGTTTATGAAGAGGGAATTTATGACAGCAGCTTATCGCCGACAACAAGGGCACCTGGTTTTTAACTTTGAGTCGTTAGCAGATCTGATGGCAAAGGCTACGCCAGAGCGTTCAGGAGATGTTTTGGCTGGTGTATCTGCGACTTCTGCTGCAGAGCGTGTTGTAGCTCAGATGACACTGGCAGACTTGCCCCTAAAGACGTTTTTAAATGAAGCGGTGATCCCTTATGAAAGTGATGAAGTTACTCGTTTAATCATTGATAGCCATGATAGAGAGGCGTTTAAAGCGATTGATCACCTTACAGTGGGAGACTTTCGGAACTGGCTGCTAAGTGATGAAGCCGATAGTCTCACGCTTGCAAAGCTGCGTCCTGGTTTAACTCCAGAAATGGTGGCTGCAGTGAGTAAGATCATGCGTAATCAGGATTTGATCCAAGTCGCCAAAAAATGTCGGGTAGTGACTGCGTTTCGTAACACCATTGGCTTGCCTAGTCGTTTATCCACCCGTTTACAGCCCAATCATCCAACCGATTCTCTCAATGGCATTGCCGCCAGTATTTTTGATGGTTTGATGTATGGCAATGGTGATGCTGTGATCGGCATTAATCCCGCAACAGATAATGTACCACAGGCAATTAAGTTGATGAATCTGATGGAAGAGGTCATTCAACACTACCAGATCCCGACCCAATCTTGCGTATTAACCCATGTTACAAACACGATTGAAGCGATTGAGATGGGCGCTCCGGTGGATCTCGTCTTTCAATCTATTGGTGGCACTCAAGGTACGAACGACACCTTTGGTATTAACCTTTCGATCCTTAAAGAAGCAAACGAAGCGGCGCTTTCGCTGAACCGAGGCACCGTTGGAAGTAACGTCATGTACTTTGAGACAGGGCAAGGAACATCTCTCTCTGCCAATGCTTTTCATGGTGTGGACCAACAAACTTGTGAGACACGGGCTTATGCCGTAGCGCGTCATTTTAATCCATTGTTGGTTAATACCGTGGTCGGCTTTATCGGCCCTGAATATCTCTTTGATGGAAAACAGATTATTCGAGCAGGGCTTGAGGACCATTTTTGTGGCAAATTGCTTGGCCTGCCGATGGGGTGTGATATCTGCTATACCAACCATGCCTATGCCGATCAAAATGATATGGATAACTTACTGACATTGCTCGGTGTCGCTGAGTGCTCGTTCATTATGGGGATTCCGGGTTCCGATGACATCATGCTCAATTATCAAACAACCTCGTTTCATGATGCACTTTATGCACGCAAGGTGTTGGGTTTAAAACCTGCGCCGGAGTTTGAGGAGTGGCTAACTCAGATGCAGATTTTTGATGATGTAAAAGATGTGCGCCTAAATGAACGACTCTCCGGCTCATTTGCTGGCGCTCTAGCACAACTTAATGGAGGCCCCACACATGGGTAAGGTGGTCTCTATGGCAAAACATTCTGCTTCTAAGTTGGTAACTCAAAACCCTTGGCACGAGCTTAAAGGTTTTACATCGGCACGTATTGCACTGGGTCGAAGTGGAAATAGCGTTCCAACTAAAGAGTTGCTTTCATTTCAACTCGACCATGCACAGGCGATGGATGCCGTTCATTGTGCTTTAGATGTGGATTCATTGGTTGAGCTCATCGCTCAATCAAACTCGGTCATTCAACACACTTCTCAGGCACCAATTAAGGCGCACAGCAAAGCGACAGACAGATTCATGTATTTGCAAAGGCCGGATCTTGGTCGTGAGCTTGATGACGTCTGTTGGAATCAGTTGCAAGCCGTTCTTCATTCAGAGTCTCCCCCGTTTGATCTCGCGATAGTAGTGGCTGATGGCTTGTCTTCAATTGCCATTCAAAATCATGCAAATCCAGTCATTGAGCATCTGCTTTCTTTATTAGGGGAAGACGAAGTGCCGTGGCATGTTGCTCCTATTACTGTTGTGAGGCAGGGCCGAGTGGCAATAGGAGATGATGTTTGCGAGTGCTTACAAGCCAAGATGGTGGTGGTTTTGATTGGTGAACGCCCGGGACTGACCTCTCCAGATAGCATGGGTATGTACCTGACTTGGCAGGCAAGAAGAGGAGCAAAAGACTCTGATAGGAACTGCATTTCTAATATTCGCCCACAGGGGTTGGCTTATGAAGATGCGTGTAAGCGAGCGGTATACCTATTGAAGGAAGCTCGTCGGCTAGAGCTTTCTGGGGTCAACCTTAAAGACCGTTCGAGTATCGAGGAAGAAGGTGGTGAGCAGTTAGAAGACAAGCACACAGGCAATTTTTTAATTGGATAAAAGACAAAAATAGAGGGATTTACAATGTCAGAACATCAGGAATATTTGGCGCAAAGACAACTTAAAAGGGGCACTGCTGGGTGGATTTTGCTAGCAGGGTTAGGCGTTTCATACGTGATCTCTGGTGACTTTGCAGGCTGGAACTTTGGTATCGGTCAAGCTGGTTGGGGAGGCTTTCTTATTGCTGCAATTGCTATGGCGGTGATGTACTTTACCCTTGTCCTTTCTTTGGCGGAGATGTCTGCGGCTATTCCCGCTGCAGGAGGTGGCTATAGTTTTGCTCGACAAGCCATGGGACCAACGGGGGGATTTTTTACCGGCTTATCCGTCTTAATTGAGTATGCCCTTGCACCTGCCGCGATTGTCATTTTTATTGGCTCAGCGGTGAATGAACTAATGGGTATCGATGGTCCTCTTGTTTACGCGATCTTTTATGCCATCTTTATCGGTATTCATATGGCAGGGGTAGGAGAAGCTCTGAAAGTCATGATGGTCATCAGTGGGTTAGCCGTACTAGCAATTCTTATGACAGCAGGCGTATTGGTTAGTGAGTTTGATGCTAATAATCTGTTTGATATCGCTCCGGCAACCGCACAAGCCACAGAACTACTTCCTTTTGGTTGGTATGGTGTATGGGCGGCACTACCGTTTGCAATGTGGCTTTTTCTTGCGGTAGAAGGGGTTCCACTGGCTGCTGAAGAGGCGAAAAACCCGGCCAAGGATGTACCCAAAGGTATTATCGGCGCAATGTTATTCTTACTGGTCACCGCTACCTTAGTCGTTCTGCTGCTTGCGGGCGCTGTGGGTTCTGAAGCGATTGCGAATAGTGCCGTTCCTCTAGTCGATGCCTTGAAGTTGACCGGTAATCCAACCGTTGCAACGGCTGTTAATATACTAGGACTTGCAGGACTTATTGCTTCATTCTTCTCGATTATCTACGGTTATAGCCGCTTAGTGTTTGCATTGTCTCGTGCGGGTTACTTGCCTCAAAGCTTGTCGCTTACAAACAAAAACAAAGTGCCTGCTCGTGCTTTAGTGGTGCCGGGTGTGTTTGGTTTTGCTGTGTCATTGACCGGAGAAGGCGACCTGATCTTGGCGATGGCGGTAGTGGGGGCGACAGTGTCTTATGCATTAATGTCGCTTAGTCATATATTGTTGCGTATCAAGCAACCAGAGCTTCACCGTCCATACAAAACACCGGGTGGCATGCTGACTTCCGGCACTTCACTAGTGCTGTCGCTTATTGCAATGACGGGTGTTTATGCTTTTGACCCATCTGCATTCTTTATGACTATGGGACTCTTTGTGAATGGTGGTGCTTATTATGGCCTATATAGCCGTAATAAATTGGTCGCATCGACCGCTGAGGAAGAGTTTGAGATGCTGTCGGTTGCAGAGAAAGAGCTTGAGGCTACTAATTAGATTCAATTTCTAATGGTATTTAAGGCTCTAGTGCTTTGCTGGAGCCTTTATTACACTACTTGTAGTAACTTGCGTGTAAACCCCAATCGTCATCACCTCTAACGATAAATATTAATTTAGAAATAGTGCTGTTTTAGGATCATTTTCTTGGAACGTTTTTGTCCAGACACTTGTCATGATTTTTTATAACGAGTTAGATTCATAGCGACGAGCCCCGAAGTTCATTGATAGTGAAGTTTTCATCGCGCTAATCATGTCGATTGCCTTTCTCTAAAGATAAGTTGAAATGATGCAAAGGAAGAATTCGGCATAGATTATGAATGGGATTGATTCAGTAGACGGAATATATGATTCACTAGTAATTAGGATGAATTACTGTTCGCATGTGTATATGTAGCCTACTCCAGACTAATTTCCCTCACACCCCAACACTGCGACAAACGCATCCAAATACTTTTCTATAGTTAAATCCGCAGAAACGGGCGGTAGTTCTACAGTAATGCACGGTAGGTTTCTTTCCTGACACCATGTGCCGAATGAGCCTGGGGTTTCGTAATCGACGTCTTCAACGAGCGGCAGGTTGAATTGCTTACCTAGCCAAGTGGTGAGTTCTGATCGATCGGGGTCATCGACCATGGCGAGTGGTTCGTGAAAAGAGATGACGAATTTAGGTTGGCGCTGTTCGATGAGGTTTATGAGCGATTGCACTTCAGGTTCAAGTTGTTCGGCTTGCCCGGTTTTCACTTTTACATCTCTGACTGGTGTGTGGGAGCTCCAGCGATACACGGTGCCGTTTTCTGTCCAGTTTTGAGTTGGGAAGGCGCGGTTCAGATCGACTTGGTTGGCGTTGGCGCGAGTGCCTAATTGATTGCCATCTGGGTTCATCGACAGGATCACATCGTGTCTCAAGTTGGCGGCTGGCAAGCTTCTCAGCGCACAAGATAATCCTGCAATAGAAGCGGTTTCATCACCGTGTGTGCCTGCTAAGATCAGCCCGCGAGACTCGCTTTCTATTTGCGCGGGGAAATAGAGCAAAGGCGCACCCAACACTGATTTTCCATATGACAGCGGCTTTATTGAAAACGCAGCTCTTTCCGTTCTTGGAATTAAACTCACCTTAATCTCCTGATTGATCAAGTACTATCAAGTATTCACTATTGGCTATATTAATCATTAACTAAGTCCATTAGATGAACCCCTTTAAATAAACCATAGCGTCAAAACTCGTCAACCGTCGCATTGTTAATTTAATTACTTGCTTCAAAGATAGGCTAGGAGAGCAAACAAACATGGATTTTAAAAAACATTCAACGGCTTTACTCATTTCATCTTTATTGACCCCTTTTATATCAGTGACTGCCGTTGCTGAAACCTTACCTGCTGGTATTTCACTGGCAAAAGACCAGCACTTAGTTCGCGCCAATGATGCGGAAGCAGCGACGCTTGACCCTGCGAAAGCGGAAGGCCTACCGGAAATGCACATTCTACGCGACCTATTTGAGGGTTTAGTGATCCAAGATCGCGATGGCAATATCACTCCAGGTGTCGCGGAATCTTGGGAAACGGAAGATAACCAGACGTTTGTATTCCACCTACGTAAAGACGCGAAATGGTCGAATGGCGATCCGGTGACGGCCGATGATTTCGTGTACGCGATAAGACGCGCGGTCGACCCGAAACTGGCTTCGCCAAACGTGTGGTATCTCAAGCTCACCAGAATCAACAACATTGCTGACGTGGCAGAAGGTAAGAAGCCCGTTGAAGATCTAGGTGTCTCAGCCGTTGATAAACACACGGTGAAGTTCGAGCTCGATAGCAAGGTGCCTTACTTTGTGGCGATGACAGGCCATACATCGATGATGCCTGTTCATAAGGCAACGCTAGAAAACAGCGATAAGCCATGGAGTGACCCTAAGCAGTTTGTCGGTAATGGCGCGTTTGTTTTGGACGAGTGGGTTATTAATGAACGTATTGAATTGAAGAAGAACCTTAACTATTGGGCTAGTTCAGATACCAATCTAACCCAAGTGACTTACATTCCGTTCGAAAACCAAAACGCTTCGATTAACCGTTATGCGGTGGGCGAGGTGGATATCACTTCTGACGTACCAACACAAATGGCGCAGCAGCTGAAAACAAAGTATCAAGACGCTTATACCGCCGTCCCTCTACTGTGTACTTATTACTACGCATTCAATACCACACGACCTCCGTTTGATGACGCGAGAGTGCGTAAAGCGGTGTCTTACTCAATGATGCGTGATGTGATTACCAATGGCGTCACTCAGGTGGGTAACTTGCCGGCTTATACCTTTGCTCATGAATACACTGCAGGCTTTGATGCGACTCAGCCTGAATACAGCACATGGACTCAAAAGGAGCGCGACCAAAAGGCGAAAGAGCTGTTGAAAGAAGCGGGCTACGATGCGGCTAATCCATTGGATTTCAAATTGCTTTATAACACCAGTGAATCGAATAAGTCGATTGCTGTGGCTATCGCTTCCATGCTCAAAGGCAACTTAGGCGCGCAAGTTGAGTTGGAAAATCAAGAGTGGAAGTCTTATCTAGTATCACGTCGCCAAGGTGATTTTGATGTGATGCGGGCTTCTTGGTGCGGTGATTACAATGAAGCGTCGACCTTCTTGAGCCTATTGCGCTCTGAGTCTTCGGGTAACTTTGCGCGTTACAACAATGACAAGTACGACGCTGCAATGGACAGCGCACTGTCAGCAACCAGCGAACAAGATCGCCAAGGCTTCTATGACCAAGCGGAGCAGTTACTGGCTGAAGATATGCCGATCGCGCCTATCTATTACTACATGCAGGCTCGTCTAGTGCGACCAAGTGTTGGAGGCTTTGCGAAGAACAACGTGGAAGGGCGCATCTATTCTAAGGATCTTTATATCAAAGAGTAGATAGGCTAAATGCGAGTTCAGGCCTAACGTATAGATATAAGAGATATAAGAGATATAAGAGATATAAGAGATAGAAGAAAAGGGACGGTGATCATAAATATCTGATCAACGTCCCTTCGTCATTAATCTGTAACTGGAACCGCAAAAAACTGAAACCTGATTGAAGTATTTTTCACTTTTATTTCAATCAGGTGAAGCCATGTTACCCCCTCTACGTGCTCTTGTTGCGTTCGAAGCTGTTGCTCGTCTTGGTTCCATTGGCGCGGCTGCCCGAGAGCTTTGTGTCACGCAAGCGGCGGTTAGCCAACAGCTCAAAAGTTTAGAAACCTTCCTCGCCTGCCATCCTTTTATAAAAAATACTCTTTTATCAGGCTTAATATTCAGCTGGTGGACTGGCCATCAACTAACCCTTGTCAGAATGTCGATATCGAGCTGACCAACGGCAAGGTCGAAAGCGAAGACACTCATTGCGAGCGATTGTTTCAAGAACATTGGCAACTGGTGTGCAGCCCTTTCAGAGAAATTACGCTCAGCAATTCAGAAGATCAAACTTGAGCAATAGCCAACTCTAACAATTAAGTCTAGTTTTGGTATTAGCTTGCTATCAGAAAATGAAAAGTGGAAAGACCGTGCGATCGCGCGCTTTATCAAACAAAGCTAAAAGGACGAAATACAATTGTGATTGAAGAGTCATACCCGGCATCAACAAAAGCGATCGGCAGTTCTTAGTTTGACTAAGAGCCAACATCCACACAAATTGTTTTTCGCATGTTTTAGCCCTAAAAGGTTTTCGTCGCGCAAAGTGATAACGAAAATCGGTAAATAAAAATCAAAAATAAAAACGCGAGCGGTAGATTGCGATTTATGTTGGTGCTACGTTATGAGCAATTTATAACATATAAGTCATGACACATTAGACTGAGAGATAGCAGCTAACGATGAACAAGACAAAAAGATATCCGGTCAACATAGTATTCAGTTACTTAATACTGTCATCATTATGGGTTTTATTCTCTGATCTCGCAGTTGAGTCACTATCAAATAATCTATACGAACACGCCTTAGCTCAGACAGTTAAAGGTCTGATCTTTATCATTCTAACGTCTATTTTATTATGGGTAATGGTCCAGAAAAATAATCGAGATTTAGAGGACGCTAACGATCTTGATAGTGTGACTGGACTTCATAGCCCTTCAGTCTTTTTTCGATATTTAAATAAAAGACTGAAAAATTCTCAAGCCAGTGACCATTATGTCCTCTTCTTATTAGACATTGATAACTTCAAATCTGTCGCTGACCAGATCGGATTCGAGAATACTAATTCATTTTTAAAAGATATCGCACGATCTATTGAACTTCCTATAGAGCATCAACCGCTTTCATCACGAGTGCACTCAGATGGCTTCGCGTGCTTGGTTAAACTCAACCACACGGAGCATATTGAATCCTACATTGCCCTCGTACATCGTAGATTTAACCAGTGTGCTTATCGTTATGATATCCACGCCACTTGTTGTATTGGCGCTGCTCTATTCCCCTCGGATGGGAATAATGCCAAGCAACTCATGGCATCTGCTACCCACGCCTTAACTGAAGCAAAGAAAAGCAAGGACACGATTGAATTTCATGACCCAAAACTCACTGAGCTTGAACGTCAACGTCAAGAAATGGTGCAAGAATTACGTAAAGCGATTGATGACAAAGCGATTGATATTGTGTTTCAGCCTAAATTCAACATTGAAAGTAGACTCGTCGCAGGTGTGGAGGTGTTGTCTCGTTGGACGCATGAGCGCTATGGTGTCGTTTCACCGGATATCTTTGTCGCGCTAGCAGAAGAGAATTATTTTTGTCGTGATTTGACTACGTTAGTTCTAGAGAAGACTGCGTCACAACTTAGGGCTAATGGCTTGCTAGGGAATGAGCTTAATAGTGTCTCGGTCAATATTTCAGCGGTAGAGCTAAATAGCGTTGATGACATGAACCATCTGGACGAATATCTACGAAAGGATCCCGAGTTTGCTCGCTTACTTTGTCTGGAAATCACTGAAACCGCTATTTTGAAAGATATAGATCAGTGTGCAATCGCTGTTCAGAAGTTAAAAAAACAAGGGGTGTCCTTTTCGATAGATGATTTTGGTGTTGGCTACACGTCTTTTGGTATATTTAGCAAATTGGATGTAGATGAAATCAAAGTCGATCGCAGTTACATCAGTGGGTTAGAAGATGATTATCGTTCTAGAGCTATAACGTCTGGTATCATTGATATAGCGCGAGGGTTTGGCATTAGTGTTGTGGCTGAAGGGGTTGAAAATGCTCAACAACTGTCAATTTTGAAAACGTTAAATTGCGAACAAGCCCAAGGTTATTATCTGGGCTACCCGATGCCATATAAGCAGTTGAAAGAAAGTCTCACCTCTGAAATAGAACCATGTTCAACAACATAACTTAATACTTTTTCATCTAGGCTACAGAGATACAGATGACTTGTATCGAGAAGGATGCTGTTGGCCTAACTATAAGAAATCCCCATTCGCTGACAAAACGAATGGGGATTTTAGTTACTAGGGGGTAGTAATTTTATCTTCTAACTTGTTCCAGGTTTTAAATAGCCACCATAGTCGCGGCTTTCTTCATTGCTTCCTTGGTTGAACACTCAATCACGTTCGCGTTAGCAAAGCGGTGAGCGTCTTTCACTTGAATATCGTGAGCCAAGATAACCAGTCTTGCGTTCGCTACATCTAGGTCAGTGATGCGGTTCTGAATACCGTTTTGACCTTGAGTTTCTACTTTGATTTTCAGACCCGCTGCCGCACCTGCTTTTTCTAGTGCTTTCGCCGCCATGAAGGTGTGTGCAACACCAGAAGGGCAACATGTTACAGCTACGATGTCGTACTCGCCTTCGCCTGCTGCAGGAGCGGCTTGAGCTTGTACTGGCGCTTCAACCATGTCTTCTTCTGTTTCTACCGCTACCGGTTTCCAGAAGCCTACGATAACGGCTGTGGTTAGCGAGCCAAGCGCAATACCGACGACGTACATTGGAATGTTGCTTGATACTGGCGCAGTGATTAGGCCGCCCCACGGTGCGTGCAGTAGAACGTCTGTCATGAAGCCGAATACACAGCCCACGATACCACCGGCAACGATTGAAGGAAGTACGCGCATTGGGTCATTTGCTGCGAACGGGATAGCACCTTCAGAGATACCGATAGAACCCATGATTGCTGCCGCTTTACCTGCTTCTTGCTCTTGTTTAGAGAACTTGTTTTTGAATAGGAACGTCGCCAGAGCCATACCTAGAGGTGGAGTACAAATCGCGATGCCAACGCCGCCCATTAGCCAAGGTTGTGTGTCTACTTGAGTTTGGGCAAATAGGGTCGCGACTTTGTTGATAGGGCCGCCCATATCAAACGCCGTCATACCGCCAAGGATTGTGCCCAGAACCATCTTAGATGCACCAGCCATTGAAGCTAGGAACTCGTTCATTGAAGACATGAACAGTTTAATTGGCTCACCGATGCCCCACAGTACGATACCTGCAGAGATTAACGTACCTAGAAGCGGGTAGATGAAGTACGCACCTAGTGCCGTCATGTTTGCAGAAAGTGGGATCTTCTTAAGTTGGAACACCACGCCACCGGCGATAAAGCCTGCCACGATACAGCCAAGGAAACCGCCGCCCATGTCAGCCATGATGCCAGAAGAGATCATTGCAGGTGCTAGTGCTGGTTTGTCTGCAATTGAGTAACCAATAAAGCCGCCAAGAATGATTGGGAAAAGAACAAGGCCTTTGATACCGATATTAGAGATGTCTGCCAGCAAGCCGTCTGCTGGTACGGCACCTTTGCCTGATGCCATTACCGCTAACGCCAACAGAACACCACCGGCTACGATGAAAGGCAGCATGTGTGAGGTTCCGAAAAGCAGGTGGCCTTTCATGGTACTAAGGAGTTTTTTAAAGTCGCTACTACTGTTTTTATTATTAGTATTCGTAGCTTGAGTTGTTAGGGTGCTCATAATTTTCTATGCCTTATGAATTAATTAAAATATTAAGGATCTGTTGTTCGTCTTTTACGTTATGGATATCTTGAATAAATTCATCGCTGAATTTTCCAAATAGTTCTTGTAATACATAAATATGATGGTCAGCACCGTTGTCTGGTGAAGCAATCATAAAAAATACGGTTGGATTAATGCCGTCTTCATCGCCATATTCGATGCCTTCGCACTTTACACCGACAGCGATTGCCGGCTCAGTGACCGCCTTGCTTTTTGAGTGTGGGTAAGCGATGCCGTCCATCGAGGTAATGCTTTGAGATTCACGAATTTCGATGTCTGCCAAGAAGGCTTCTTTATTACTGATTCGGTTGTTCTCAAATAACATGCTTGCCAATTCTTCAAACAGTTCTTTTTTATTATTCGCTTGAAGGTTGTTATTAATTAAGTTGACGTTAGTTAGCTGTGTGATCATTTATTAACTCATTCAATATTGAAGTTCTTGAATTAAAATTAATGGATTAACCCGATTCGCGAAATAGCAAATAAAAGCCCTTCACTGTACATTTGTACCAAGCAAAATTAAGTGTGATTTGCATCATTCATCCAGTGTGAGATGGGTCATATTTGATGGTGTTTTTGATTATGTTTTTGACACGCCGAGCGGCCTCATCAGAAACAAAAATGCCCCGCATGAGCAGGGCAGTAAGACTTTGTACTGAGTTCTAAGGGAGCTAGCTGTAAGCACGCGCTACTCGGCCAACGCAGTCCAGTTTGTAGCTCTCAGCATAAGCAGGAATGAATACCGATTGGCCTTTCTCTATCACGCAGGTTTCGCCGCACTGGTGAGTAAGCACCATAGATTCGTCGAGAGGTAGTAGGATCTCGGCACCTTCGGTAGTGATCCGTCGCTGATGTGAGTTTTGCACGATAGAGAACTTAAAATCCTCGACTGGAATTTGGTATTCCATCACATCACCTTGCTCTATCGGGCTGAGCAGTAACCTATCCGCAGGCTTTTCCTTAAATCGAGTACAAGAAACCAGTTCATTCACGTCCATGTATTTAGGCGTTAACCCAGCGCGCAATACATTGTCTGAGTTCGCCATGATCTCTAAGCCCGTGCCTTTGATGTAAGCGTGGGGCGTCTCGGCATCCAGATACATGGCTTGCCCCGGCTTTAGCGTGATAACGTTCAATAGCAGCGGAGCGAACAAACCGACATCACCTGGGTATTGAGTTTCAAGCTCTGAAATCAGTTGGAATACACGTTTATCAGAAAGCTTAGCCTTCATGAGCAGTATGGTAAGCGCCATGCCTTTTTGCTCACCCTCCAGAGACAATAAACTCGCGAAGAAGCTCGCTAATCCATTAGGCGTTTGATCGCCCGCGAGGTCGTTAACCATCGAGTGCAGCTCAGGAATATCGAGGTAATGGAAGTGCTCAAGGATCTCGCTGATCGACCTAAAGCCATTCATCGCCGTGTAGTCCGTTAGGGCATACACCAGTTCTGGCTTATGATTAGGATCCTTGTAGTTACGATTGCCCGCTGTCATCGGAATGCCTTGCTGCTCTTCTAGAGCATAGCCAGATTCGGCTTGCTGCTTGTTCGGGTGAACTTGAACAGAGAGCGCTTTCTCCGCCGCTAGCACCTTAAACAGATACGGAAGTTCACCAAAACGGCTCGCGACTTTCTCGCTCAGAAACAGGTTTAGGTTCTTAGAAATCAAGTTCGACAACGTGGTTTGATGACCATTGTCAGTGACTATCGAACAACCATTAGGGTGAGCGCCCATCCAGATCTCCGCTTGTGGCTCACCTGATTGGTTATCAATACCAAACAGTTGGCTAAACGAAGAAGGGCTACCCCATGCGTAGTTTTGAATTACGTTGGTCATAGGGTAGAAAAAGCGTTGTACGAACGAGTCGTTCGCTAAAGAAAAATCAGACATCGAAATCACCATGAAGGGAAACATGGCTTGAGCTCTATTCGTTCCTAAAAGGAGAGTAGAAGGGCTCAAGCCATTGGAGTTGAAATGGCTTAAGCCGCTGCTGTTGCTAGCTTGGCTTTGCGTAGATTTTTAAGTGCGATACAAGTAACCGCAGTTACGCCTGCACCAGACGCCATGCACAACAGTGCTAGCAGTGGGTAGTTCATTGCGCCAAGTAGAGCGACCACTGGACCACCGTGAGCAACACTGTTGGTGATACCAAACGAGAACGCCATTACCGCAGCAGTCATTGAGCCAAGCACGTTGGCTGGGATAACTGACATTGGATCTTGAGCCGCGAATGGAATCGCACCTTCAGAGATACCCACCAAGCCCATCGCGCCTGCTGCTTTACCTGCTTCAATCTCAGAAGATTCGAATAGGTCGAACTTACGGCCAAGTCTGGTTGCGATAGCCATACCAAGGGGAGCGACAGGGATTGCACACGCCATTGCACCCATGAATTGAGTTTGACCGCTAGCAATCATGCCGACCGAGAATAGGAACGCTACTTTGTTGAATGGGCCGCCCATATCGAAACCGGCCATGCCACCCAGTACGATGCCAAGCAGAACCACGTTGCCTGTGCTCATGCTGGTTAGTAGTGCAGTAAGCGCATCCATCAGCCCAGCGATAGGTGCACCGATAACAAAGATGAACAGACCCGCGATGAATAGAGAGCCAGTGATCGGAGCGATCATGATAGGCACAAGTGGTTGAACGAATTTGTGGTAGTTAAACGAAGTAATCCATTTAACGAAGTAACCCACTAATAAACCCGCGATGATTGCGCCAATGAAGCCAGTGCCTGCGTCAGCGCCATAGAAAGAGCCGTTGTTGGCAATCCAACCGCCAATTAAGCCAGGGGTTAGGGCTGGGCGGTCAGCAATCGCGTAAGCAATATAACCAGCCAAGATTGGGATCATCAATGTGAAGGCAACCACGCCCACTTCTAGGATTTGGTTCCACATGCTGCCAGCAGGAATCGCCATGCCAGATTCACTTGGCTCGCCGCCAATCGCCAGTGCAAGGGCTATCAATAGGCCACCAGTCACGACGAATGGGATCATGTGAGATACGCCATTCATCAAGTAACGGTAAAGGTCTGAACGTGCTTGTGAGGCTTTTTCTACAACAGATTGGTTGGTCGGCGTTTGTTCAGCTTGGTAACTAGGTGCGTTGAGCGCTTGCTTAATCAAGCCTTGTGCGTCTTTGATTGGTGCTTTTACGTTGGTGCTGATGACGCGTTTTCCGGCAAAGCGAGCCATGTCGACCTGTTTATCACAAGCCACGACAATCGCGTCGGCGCGTTCGATCTCTTCTTGAGTCGGGCTGTTTTTAACACCAATAGAACCGTTAGTTTCGACCTTGATGTCGTAGCCAAGAGCCGCCGCTCCTTTCTCTAGCGCTTCAGCTGCCAAATAAGTGTGCGCAACGCCAGCTGGGCAGCCTGTCACACCAATGATGAAGCCTTGTTTCTCAACGTTGGTTTCGGTTGCTGAAGGCTCAGGTTTGCTAAGCAGTAGTTCTAATGCTTCTTGTTCAGATTGAGCATTCATGAAGCTTTCGATAAAGCCTTCTTCAATCAGTTTTGAAGAAAGCTCTGCCAGTACTTCGATGTGGTGATCATCGCCGCCATCAGGAGAGGCAATCATGAAGAACAGTTTTGATGGCTGACCGTCATCGGCGCCGTATTCGATACCCTGCTTGTGGACGCCGATAACAACCGCGGGTTTGATAACCGCAGCGCTTTTCGCGTGTGGCAGAGCAATACCTTCTTCAAATCCGGTATTACCTTGTTCTTCACGAGCTTTAATGTCGGTAAGGAACTGTGCTTTGTCTGAAATTCGACCTTGTGCGTACAGCACCTCGATCAGCTCTTTAAATACGTCTTCTTTTGAATTAGCGCTAAGCGAAAGCTTAATCAAATTTTGGTTGATCAATGTCGTGATCATAATGAACCCCTACTCTGTTTTTATTTTGTTAGGGGTATTCTGGAATCTACGGCTTGCCTTCTGTAGTGAAGAAAAAATGCATTTACTGGATGATTGTTGCCTTATAAATGGAGTGTGATTTTGATCGGTTAGGAGTGCCTGTTTGGGGGAGTGTTGACAGCTTTTATGAGGTTATAACGCTTTTATTGATAAGGGCTTAGATTGATTTTTCTATCATGATAACAGTGTTCTAAATCTGGCCTTAGACTGGAGATTTATTTCCACTACTGAATTTTTGTAACCTAGATCTCAAATTGTGATTTTGCTCAATAGCGCTATGTTTCACTAAGGAGTATATCTATTCCCGTAGCCTTATTGCTGCTTATAAGAGTTCGAAACAATGATATTTCATGACCTAATCTCGTCGGTATTAAACGAGCGAGAACCGTTTCATAACATCTGGTTTGCGGGAGATTTTCACACGCCTTCAGCATTCAGTTATCAGGTGAACTTTCCGCGTTTAGAGCTGGTGCTAGACGGAGAGTATATTAATGAAATGGAGAGTCATGATCGCAAGATCACCAATGTTGTTGCGAAAGCAGGGGATGCGATTTTCATCCCGCCTAACTGTTGGAACAAGCCGAACTGGGATACTGATTGTTCGGTACTGAGTATGTTGTTTGGGCGTCGTCAGCTTGGTTTAAGCTTGGTGAGCAAGCGCAAAGGGGAAGAGAGCTTCTACGATATCCAAAAGCATAGTATTCAGACTCGCTCTGGCTTTGCGATTGATAATATTTTGGAGGCGCTCAGCTCGTTAGCGCGCGAGAGCAACAAGCAGCCGATGGATGAATTATTGCTGCAAGCGTTGCTTCAATACAGCAAGACGATGCTGGATGCGCCTGTCGAGAAGTCTCACAGCCGCGTACAGGATGTGTATCAAGGGATCTGTATCTATATCCAAGAGAATTTCCACCGCCAGATAACGCGAGACAGCATCGCTTTGCGCTTTAGTATTTCATCCAACCATTTGTCGCGAATGTTTCGTCAACAAGGCCACATGACGCTGGCTGAATACATTACACGTGTGCGAATCGACCGCGCCAAGTTCATGCTCAAGAAATACAATTTCAAGCTCAATGAAGTGTCGGTACGTTGTGGCTTTAAGGATGTGAATTACTTCTGCCGAGTATTCAAAAACCGCACCGGAAGAACCCCGACTGAATATCGTGGTTCAATCTAATATCCCTTCAAATTGCCATTTTTGACCAGAGCTTATACGACCGAAATTTGTATGACTAGATCACCACAGTGAGCTCTGTGTTGTGGTGATCAATTTGCTTTGTGTTTTCCTCTGCTGTTTATTTCTATACCTTATTTCCAAACCTATCTTTAGGCACGTTCTCTATTTATCCCGTTTCACTAAATAAACCCAATTAATAACATTAAGGCTTCGCTTTGCGAGTTGCTTATTGTTTTTCGTTGCCTATTTATTGAATTAAACGTGTGAGAGTTGATGTATTAACGCGATGCATTTAATGGATGATAAGTAAATTAAAAACCACTTATCGAGACGATAAAATCTTGTTGTTATTGTCCGGCTTACTGATTTAAATGTTTTTAAGTTATTGATTTTAAATGCTTACTTCGCTTCGGCTTATTCTTTGTTTACTAACGTGTAATTCATGTCTCGAAATCAAATATTCAGGTTTATACGCCCCATCACAATCTTGACTTATAATACTACAAATTAAAAATTCTATAGATAATATGATCTTCAGATATTCATCATAAAGAAGACTTATACATGGAACTCAATACTCTGATCGTAGGAATTTATTTCCTTTTCCTTATAGCAATAGGTTGGATGTTTAGAACGTTCACCAGTACAACCAGTGATTATTTCCGCGGGGGCGGTAACATGCTTTGGTGGATGGTTGGCGCGACTGCGTTTATGACACAGTTCAGTGCTTGGACCTTCACTGGCGCAGCGGGTAAAGCGTATGCCGATGGTATGGCTGTCGCGGTTATCTTCTTAGCGAACGCATTTGGTTACTTGATGAACTACCTGTACTTCGCTCCGAAATTCCGTCAACTGCGTGTGGTAACGCCAATTGACGCGATTCGTATGCGTTTTGGTAGCTTCAACGAACAAGTATTTACTTGGTCTGGCATGCCGAACAGTATTGTTTCTGCAGGTATCTGGCTGAACGGTTTGGCGATCATCGCATCGGGCATCTTTGGCTTCGACATGACGACAACCATCGTTCTGACTGGTCTTGTTGTACTTGTTATGTCGGTGACAGGCGGCTCTTGGGCGGTTATCGCGTCTGACTTCATGCAGATGGTTATTATCATGGCGGTAACCGTAACGTGTGCTGCAGTGGCTATCGTACAAGGTGGTGGCGTTACTGAAATCATCAACGATTTCCCTGTAGCAGAAGGCGCATCATTCGTTTCTGGTAACAATCTGAACTACGTAAGCATCTTCGGAATTTGGGCATTCTTCATCTTCTTCAAACAGTTCAGTATCACCAACAACATGTTGAACTCTTACCGTTACCTAGCGGCAAAAGACTCAAAGAACGCGAAGAAAGCGGCACTGTTGGCATGTATTCTGATGACCATCGGTCCAATCATTTGGTTCATGCCACCTTGGTTCGTTGCAGGACAAGGCGTTGACCTTGCAGCACATTACCCAGACGCAGGCTCTAAAGCAGGCGACTTCGCTTACCTTTACTTCGTAGAGCAATACATGCCAGCGGGTATGGTGGGGCTTCTAATCGCAGCGATGTTTGCGGCAACTATGTCTTCTATGGACTCAGGCTTAAACCGTAACTCTGGTATCTTTGTAATCAACTTCTATCAACCGATTCTTCGTCCAAACGCGACAGAGAAAGAGCTGATGATTGTGTCTAAGTTGATGTCTACCTTCTTCGGTCTAGCTATCATCCTTATCGCGCTGTTTATCAATTCGCTAAAAGGCTTGAGCTTGTTCGACACCATGATGTACGTGGGTGCACTTATTGGCTTCCCAATGACCATTCCAGCATTCTGTGGCTTCTTCCTTAAGAAGACTCCGGACTGGGCAGGTTGGGGTACGCTAGTGGTCGGTGCGATTGTGTCTTACATCGTTGGTTTCGTGATTACCGCTGAAATGCTACAAAACTTGTTCAACCTAGAGCCTCTAACAGGCCGCGAATGGTCTGACTTGAAAGTTGCAGTAGGTCTGATTGCGCACCTAGTGTTTACTGGCGGCTTCTTTGTTCTTTCGACATTGTTCTACAAACCACTAGAAGCGTCTCGTCAGAAAGATGTTGATACCTTCTTTAACAACCTTGCGACACCATTGGTTTCTGAATCAACAGCACAGAAGAAACTGGACAACAAACAACGTCACATGCTGGGCTCACTGATCGCAGTGTCTGGTGTGGCAGTGATGGCGATGTTTGCTCTACCGAACCCATTCTGGGGAAGAATGATGTTCGTACTGTGTGGCGGTATCGTATTCGTAGTTGGTTTGCTGTTGGTGAAAGCTGTAGACGACTCGGTTGAGGATGCGAAACAAGCGAAAAAAACAGCTTAAGTTAGCTAACCAGTTAAACAAGTAATTAAACATAAAACGGCTGAGCTCTAATGCTCAGCCGTTTTTTTATTGTATGAGAAAATGAGCTTATAACGATTGGATAGGTGTCACAACAGGGGATTAATGGATGCTTTGAGTTTGACCAGAAGAGATGAATTAGATAAGGCGTGACGAGATGTACATCAACAAGGCTTGTAGGTCGACACTGCTTCGAGTCTTTTGCAGACGCTCATTGACCTGATCGTGAAGCAGGTTTCGAGTTAGGTTGGTCGCCGCGACAATGTGCTCACGCTGTGGCTTGGTTGGCAGAACAAGAGCAATGGCTACATGCACTTCGCCGATACGTGATGCCCAGTCAATCGGGTCGTCACTGACGATAACCGCAATCGAGAGATCTTGAGTCGATTCAAACATCACATGCGGCAGTGCAATACCCGGTGACACGCAGGTTGAAGAGCGTTCTTCTCGCTTAATAAATGCTAGAATCAGTTCATCTGGATCTTCTGGATAAACAAGGTGAGCGAGCCCTTTTAAGCACTCAAATTTGGTCAGTTGGGTTTGCGCCTTAGCGTGGTGCCATTTGATGTCACAAGGCGGGCATATTTGTGGCATTCGCTGGATTAAATCTTTAGAGAATTCATGGTTCACTTGTGAGCCAACCATGTCGTAATGCTCAGCAATTACATCTTTGAGAACGAAACAGGCCAGCTCCGCATCAATCCCAACCGCGGTTATCTGACACAAATCACCACGAAGTAAACCTACTCGCAGTATCGCAACGGATTTGGAGAGATCAGCGGTTCGATTTTGAGTGATGTTGATAATGCGGATGTTGCTTTTGAACTTCTTCGCTAAGCGAGTCAGCGGCTGTGCGACATGTGAGTTCGCGGCAGGATCGTTAACGAAGAAGGTGATCTGGTATTCGTTCATCAAAAGCTTAAGTTCGACAATGCTTAATAAAAACTTTATCGACACTCAACAACACCTCTTCCATTGGAACAAATACGGTTTTAGCTGGGTCAAATCGGCTTAGTTGTCCGATGTCGATATCAGAGACGATCAACACCTTGTCTGCGAGGGTAATATCTTGGGCTGTCAGTAAGTTTTCAATACCCATAGCGCCTTGCGTCTCAACCTTGATTGAAACGTTGAACTTAGGGGCTGTTTTATTTAGAGCATCAGCTGCCATATAAGTATGCGCAATGCCTGTAGGGCACGCAGTTACCGCTACAATTCTCATTATTATTCTCGGCTTAATCTCGTCCCTGTTACGTTACAAAAGCTACCTTGGAAAAGCTATCTTGCATGGAAAATCCAGTATAGAAAGCTCGCATGGCGGAGGGACGATATTGTTATGGGTTCTGTGGATTTTATGGATTGGCGTTTTTTATTCCAAGGTGAAAGTCACACTCTGAGTTCTTGGTTACAATAATCCAGTTAATGCACCTTTCGTCCTATATATTGAGTGCCTTCACACCGTTAATCTTTTCATCTTATTAACCTTATCACTTACGTAATTACTTCAGTCTGAAATCAGGCGAGGCAGAGCAGCATATGGATATCACCAACATTATCGAGCCCGAGATTATCTGTTTGGATTTACAAGCAGACTCAAAACAGGCGGTATTTGAAGAGCTTGTTGAACTGCTCGACCGTGCCGGTAAGCTCTCTAATAAACGTGAATTCCTTGACGACATCTGGAAGCGTGAAGCCATCGGTAATACTGGCTTTGACGATGGCATCGCCATTCCACACGCGAAAAGTGCTGCCGTAGCTAAACCTGCGGTGGCGGTAGGTATCAGCCGTTCTGGCATCGATTATGGCGCAGACGGCGGCGAGCTGTCGGATGTGTTCTTTATGCTCGCTTCACCAGACAACAACGACGACCACCATATCGAGGTACTGGCTCAGATTTCGACCAGGCTTATCGAAGATGGCTTTGTTACAAAATTAAAGGCGGTGGAGTCTGTCGAGGAAGCTCAAGAGCTGTTTCTTGAAGCCAATTCAGAATCGTTCGATAGCTACGCATCTAGCCATCATGAAGTGTATGTCGAACCACTAAGCCCTTGGGCACAATCTCTTAATCGCCTCAAAGAACACTTATTATACGGCACCTCACACATGATTCCTTTCGTGGTTGCAGGTGGTGTGCTTTTGTCTTTGTCGGTGATGATGTCGGGTCATGGTGCAGTACCTGAAAGCGGTGTGTTAGCAGATATCGCACAGATGGGCATCGCGGGGTTAACCCTGTTTACAGCGGTGCTCGGTGGTTACATCGCGTATTCAATGGCCGACAAACCGGGTTTAGCGCCCGGTATGATTGGTTCTTGGGTTGCGGTGAATCAATACAATACCGGCTTTCTCGGTGCAATTGTGGTCGGTTTCTTCGCTGGTTTTGTGGTGAATCTACTTAAGAAGATCAAACTGCCAGACAGCATGATCTCGCTGAGCTCTATCTTCATCTATCCATTAGTCGGCACCTTCGTGACCTGTGGTGCGGTGATGTGGGTGATTGGCTCTCCGATAGCTCAAGTAATGCTTGAGATGAACCAAATGCTCACGGGCATGGCAGGCTCCGGAAAAATGGTATTGGGCAGTATTTTAGGTGCAATGACGGCCTTTGATATGGGCGGCCCGATCAATAAAGTAGCAACGCTGTTTGCCCAAACTCAGGTGAATACTCAACCATGGTTGATGGGCGGTGTCGGGATAGCGATTTGTACGCCACCGCTAGGTATGGCATTGGCGACTTTCTTATCGCCAAAGAAATTCAAAAGAGACGAACGTGAAGCAGGTAAAGCGGCGGGTATCATGGGTATGATTGGCATCAGTGAAGGCGCGATTCCTTTTGCTGCCGCCGATCCTGCGCGCGTTCTGCCTGCGGTTGTTGCTGGTGGCATTGTCGGTAACGTGGTTGGCTTTATGTTCCATGTAGTGAACCATGCACCATGGGGTGGATGGATAGTGTTGCCAGTGGTTGATGGCAAGATTGGCTATATCGTTGGCACACTAGCGGGGGCTCTAACGACAGCCCTGATCGTGATTCTTCTGAAGAAGAACGTGGTCGAAGGTGAAGTGAATTCTAATCAGTTGACCTGTGGTTCTGTAACGGAAGAAGGGCAAGCAGATGTATTGGCGATCACTTCTTGTCCATCTGGTGTTGCCCACACTTTCTTAGCGGCGAAGTCTTTAGAAAAGGCGGCGCATCATCTTGGGGTTCGGATTAAAGTCGAAACCCAAGGTGCCAACGGAATAGGTAATCGCATTACCCAGAAAGACATTGAAAGGGCGAGGTTGGTGATCTTTGCTCACGATGTGGCGATTAAAGAAGTTGAACGCTTTGCGAACGTGAAAACCTTGGATGTCAGTACTAAGGAAGCAATGCTTAATGCTCAGGCGTTGATCATGAGAAAGGTGTAACTCTTTAAACCGCAAAGTTTATCATCTATAAAGTTAACTAGATCAAAACTAAAAAGACTCCGCTCAGACCTGTTAAGGCGAAAGTGGAGTCTTTCTGTATTGTGCCCAATCAGTCAGGTCAAACGCTAAAAAGGGTGGTACTTAAATACGTCTTCAACCATTGAGTTGAGTAAATCGATATCGTCACAGGTTTTGGCGTAGGTACGCAGGCCTGCGATTTGAACCTGAACATGACGAGCAAGCTGAGTCGGTTCACGCTCTTTGCTTATCTCACCCAATTCTTGTGATTCTGCGATCAGCTTAGCGAACTCACCTTCCATGATTTTGAGTGATTTCTTTGCTTCTTCTAATAATTCGGCGTGTTCATCAGTCAGTTCTGCTACCGTTTTTGCCAGCATACACATGCCATTTGGCGAACTTTGTTTTGAGTCGACCACAGCACGTTTGACGAAGCTTTCGAGCGCTTTGATTGGAGAGTCTGTTTCACTGCGGAAGCGGTTCAGATTCAGGATGCCAAGTTCGGTATAGCGAGCAAGCGTCTCTTTAAACAAACCTTCTTTGCTGCCGAACGTCGCGTAGATGCTGCCCGGACGCATATCAATCACGTCTTGCAGGTTGCGCATAGAAGTCGCATGAAAGCCCTTTTCCCAATACAGGTTCGTTGCTTTATCTACTACGTCTTGTCTATCGAACTTAGCGGTCTTAGCCATAACATCTACTTCATTAATCTGAACATATGTTCAATATTTTATGCTGAACGCCCGTTCTAGTAAAGGTGTGTTTAGCTGCTTTGCGCAGGCTTAGAACATCAAAGAGTTAATAAAACATCCCGATCATCAGGAAATAATCTTAATCATCAATAACTTCTACGGTCTTGTGCTGAGCGCCGTAGTAGGTGCCTTCATCGATGGTGTACATCAATGTTGCTTCGCACTCTGGACAATCGAATTCCTCATTGGGTTCAATAGCCGCTTCTTCTACCCATTCCCAACCGATATGTTCTTCGCAAGCGGGACAATCCATACAATATCTCTCAGTTGTTGTCGCATATTTATTGCGAATCTCTACTTTGATAATTCGGCATTATACATATTTAGTTAACGAGGAATAGACAGTTAATCAGCGCAGAATAGGGAGTTGATTAGTTGTGAATCAATCGCTGGTGAGCGTTGAATCTATAGTTAGTTCTGAATATATCGTTTTCTCTGAGCACATAATTGGTGCAGGCCTACCCCTTTTGGGTAGTTAAAGTGTGTCAGATTTCAGTCGCTTACGTCAATAAAATGTTGTCGCATGTGTTTTGGGTATCGTTAGGTCGCTTAGCTAACAGTTTTATCGGTAAATCAATGAATTTTGTAAGGTTAAATGTTACCTTCATCGCATCGCGATCTGTGTGGCACGGTAATTGATGCACATTGATCAAGTTGAATAATTATACAGTCACAATTGAGGCGCATCTTATTAAGGGTGTGCGAGTTAGATGACTGAAAAGATTTGTTAGCTGCTAGGGAAATGATAATGAAATTAACCGATATGTCTTTTAAGCAAAAAATCATCGCTTTGCTTATTTTACCGATCTTGGGATTTCTATGGCTTAGCGTTTCTGCGATTTCAAAAGGCGTAGAAACCAACAGTGAATTGTCTTCATTAAACCAACTTACCCGTTTGTCGGTTGTGTACAGTGAACTTGTGCATGAGTTACAAAAAGAGCGTGGAATGACGGCTGGGTTTATCGGCTCACAGGGCACTAAGTTTGTCAGTGAACTACGTGCACAAAGAGCCAGTGCAGATAATAGACGTAATCTGAAAACCGAATACTGGCAATCTGCTGAAATCGATTTACCGCAGATCACTCGGCTGAACACTGAAATAAGCCAAAGCCTAAATCAAATTACTTCTATTCGAAATCGAGTGGATTCTCAATCGATTCCTCTGTCTGAAGCTTTGGGTTACTACACCAAACTGAATGCAAAGCTGCTGAGCGTATCGGCGTTAATTGCTGAGCTTAGCTCTGATGCTGCCATCACCACTGAAACCATCGCTTACTACAACTTTTTACAAGGTAAAGAGCGAGCGGGTATCGAGCGTGCTGTCCTAAATAATACCTTCTCTAAAAATGAATTTGGCCCAGGCATGTTGGTTAAATTCATCTCTTTGGTGACTGAGCAAAATACCTATTTCTCAAACTTTGAGGTATTGAGTAACCCAGCTAACGTTCGTTTCTTTGAACAGCAATTGAATGATCGTTCGGTGGCAGAAGTAGAAAAGCTTCGTGGTTTGGCTGAATCTAAGATGAGCGGTTTTGATGTTGATCCTGTGTACTGGTTCTCGCAATCTACCGCTCGTATTGTTCAGCTAAAGAAAACAGAAAACCGCCTAGCAGAGTCGCTTATCGCACTGACAGAGAAAAAAATGTCAGAGGCGCAGTCTGCGATGATGATGAGTATTGGTCTGTTTGCTTTGATAACCTTGTTCGCGACCTTCGTGAGCTATAAGGCGATCAGCGACCTGACGATGAGAGTAAAAGATCTTACAGTGATGTTGTCTAAGGTTCGTAATGACAACGACTTAACAGTTCGCGCTAAGTTCGTTGGCAACAGCGAGCTTGGACAGATCTCTTCGGCACTCAACGAAACGCTAGAGAAGTTTTCAAACGTTATCGACAACCTGTCTCAGTCGAGTCTGACCTTAGCTTCAGCCGCTGAAGAAACCTCACAAACCTGTCACTACAATTCGAACACGCTAGTGCAACAACAAGACCAAATTGGCTTGGTTGCGACGGCGACAGAAGAGTTATCAGCAACGGTAAATGAGGTGGCGGCTAAAACTCAGCAGACAGCAAGTTCCGCTAAACTGGTCGATGAGCAGTCTCAAGAAGGTTTGAGTACGGTTCAAAACTCTTACCACTCTATCGAAAAACTGGCATCTGAAATTAATGATCTAGCGGAAAAGATCACGCACTTACACGAGAGCAGTAATAACATCAACAGTGTGATTGATGTGATTAAGTCCGTCGCTGAACAGACTAACTTGTTAGCATTGAACGCGGCAATTGAAGCGGCAAGAGCGGGTGAGCAAGGTCGTGGATTTGCGGTAGTGGCTGATGAAGTTCGCACGTTAGCACAGCGTACTCAGCAGTCGACAGCTGAAATTGAAGGTTTCATCAGCTCGTTACAGTCTGATGTGCAAACCGCGTTTAATGTGATTGATAACAGTCAGAAGATGTCGTCTAAAGCGGTTGAGGATTCAAAAGAGGTGGAACACACCTTACAAGGTATCTCAGCATCGGTGAGCGAGATCTTTAGCATGACTGAGCAGATCGCAACCGCTACCGAAGAGCAAGCGGTAGTGACTCAAGATATTGCTCAAAACGTCATGGCAGTAGAGCAGAAGTCGACAGAATCTACGACAGGTGCAACGCAAATAGCTGCAACAGCCAAAGAACAAGCTCAGTTAGCAGCTTCATTGAAAGATATTGCGAGTACGTTTAAGAGCTAACTAGCAAGCACTCCAATAAGAAGTAAAATGCCCGTTAGTCTCTACTTTTAATAGCAGGACTAACGGGCTATTTGTATCTGCTGTCTTCTAAATGGCAACAGATAGTCCATTCAATGGGGATCTACCCCATAAACCAAGACACGAAAATCAACGCACCAAAACCAAATGTCGCCATTAATGCCGTGTCGCCACCGGCTGCTGTGTAGCTGCCTTCGGTTTGTAGGTGAGGGAAGTCAGGTCTGCGAACCTTAACTACCATTGCGAGTGGGCCCCAGATAGCTAGGAACACCAGGACCATGCCTGCATAGTCCAGCATGCTTACAAACTGGCTAGCGAACAGCTCAGCTAATACCAAAGGTAAGATGAAGGTTAGCGCATAAGCCAACGCTTTGTTGTTGGTCACCGCATCTTTGTTTTGGTCGTAAAGCGCCATCGACACGCCGAGGAAAGAAGTCACCAAGGCCAGAGCAGAGAACAGAGCGATCACCACTTTCAACCAAGCAGATTGGCCGCTGAACGCAGAGATCAACTCAGAGATATTGTGGAACTGGCTTATCGCGTCTGTGCCAAGGTTGCCGATAATCGCGAATAACCAAGTTAGGTAGCAAATTAATGGAATCACTGAGCCTAGCAGAATCATATTGCGGATCTGCTTTTGAGTTGCTTCACGGTTGTAGATAACCAGTGACGGGATCACCACCATAGAGGCAAAGCTAGTAAAGATAACTGCGCTGTATTGCACCACGTCGTTGGCCGTGTATTGGCTGGTTTGAGTTAGGTAATCAAGGCGAATGTTGCTAAATAATGACGCGATAACGATAAACAGCATCACGACCATCAAGATGAATAGCCCGCGATTCAGTTTGTCGATATAAGACTTGCCCGAGACGACGATAGTACCCATCAATAGGCTGAAAATGGTATACGCAACGGATGCTGATACATCGACACCAACGTCGAGCAGTAGCTTATGAATGATGTCACCGACACCCAAGATATAAGCGATCAACATGCATACTAGCAACAGGTAAAAGAGTGCATTGATAAAGTGTTTACCTTTGCTGCCCAGAGTGAGGTAAGCAACACTGCTCATGCCACTGTTGTCTTTAGTTTTAGTGCATGCTTCTGCCAGGAGGAGTGCAGAGTATGTGGTGCCGATAAAGATAAGTAGCATCAGCACTGAGCTGATCATGAAGCCAAATTGGGCCAACACCATGGGAATAGCGAGCATGCCAGCCCCTAATGCAGTTCCTGACAGAATCAAAGAACTGCCGAATAATTTCATATTCAAGAAAAACAACCTCAAGCGATCCAATTAAATTTTGTTTGGATTGTAAATAATTGTTTCCAAGACTAACAAAATACTCAGTAAAGTTAGGGGTTAATTTCTAATAAATTTTGAATTTTTCTAAAAAATTTAAGCAGGAATTTCTGGTGTATATGTGTGGTTGATTTAAGTATTCACTCGGTGAGTTTATTTATCGTTTAGTTAACGTTCGTCCATTATTGAATGATTTAGAAATTGGCAAAATTCAGTTAAAAAGAAGTATGTTTATGAGCTAATTGTTTTCAATTCATCAAGTTTAATACTTCTCCTTTCCTGAATCCCGTTCAGGCAATGTCGATGACTAACCGTTCTATGGGTAAAAGACACGCTCAGATCGCTTTATCAATTTGAAGGTAAATAGGTAAAGAACGAGAAAAGTGTCGAAAATTCTGTTGACCTGACTACAACTTCATAGTTTATCTTTACTACTGAAATGAGGGAGAAGTGGATGTATCGCATATCTGAATTAGCGGAGCTCGTTGGCCTGAGCCGTTCAACGCTTTTGTACTATGGAAAGTTGGGTTTGATAGAAGCTCAACGCACCAATAATGGTTATCGAAGTTATTCCGAACGCGACTTGCAGCGTGTGAAATTGTTGCAGCAGTTACAAGCGGGTGGACTGACGTTGAAAGAGTGTCAGGCGTGTTTGGATGCCAAGGTTGACCGCTCCTTGTTACAAAACCGACTCGAACAATTGGACGAAGAGATCGCTCAGAAACAGCGTTCGAGAGATCTTTTATCGGCCTTGTTAGGCGAGAGTGGTTTGCAAGATTGGCATGAATCGATGGACAAGGTGGCGCCTGATGCGCATCTCGATTGGCTCATTAAGCAAGGCTTTGATGAGAAGCAAGCACTGCGACTGAAATGGCTTTCAAAAGACATGAACGATCATGACCAGTACATGGCGGATTTTGAGGTGATCTTTGAGGGTTTACAGCGTTTAGGGCCAGGAACAGCGGAAGATACTTTAGCGGCGTTGGTACACGTTTCGGTTTCTCCTAAACGTGTGCTTGAGATCGGTTGTGGTAAAGGTATTGCCACCTCTGTGTTAGCGAAAGCCTTAGTAGAACATCAAGTGGATGTGCAAATAACGGCGGTAGATAATGATCAACCGAGTTTAGATGTTCTGACTCAGCAAGCACAGGTTCTTGGCTTAGAAAGCAACGTCAAAACCGTATGCGCGAGCATGATGGATCTGCCGTTTGAAGCTAAGTCGTTTGACCTAATTTGGTCGGAAGGCAGCGCTTACATCATGGGTGTTGAAAAGGCGCTAAAGCAGTGGCGAAATTTACTCAGTGATGACGGCATATTGGTCGTTAATGATTTGGTGTGGAATACCGAACAACCTAACGAATCGAGCAAAGCGTTCTGGCAAAAAGAGTATCCAGACATGACGACGGTATCCGAGCGAATTAAACAGGCACAAGCTGCGGGTTATGAAGTCTTGGAGCACTTTGCACTGAGCGATGCTGGTTGGCTTGCGTATTACCAGCCCTTTCAAAAGCGAGTAGAAGCGCTTAAAGCAACGATGCCGAACTCAAAAGCGCTCGTAGATTGCGACAATGAAGTTAAACAATTTTTCGATAGCAACACATCAAAGAACGGCTTGGATCAACAGCCTTCGAAAGGTTCTGAACAACGTGATTTTGATTATCAGTTCTTTGTGCTCAAGAAATTAAAGTAAGTGAGTAACACCATGAAATTTAGACAATATAATTCAAGCGAAATCGAAACGATCACTCAAGTTTTCACTCAAACCTTTACGGATTCAGAAGGCGAGAACGAAGGTAAAACCGTGGGTATGCTTGCCAACGACCTTTTAACGACTACAGCCCCGACAGAGCTACTTTGCTTTGTCGCTGAAGACGATTCTAGTGAGTCGGATGTGGATAGCACGATTGTGGGTGCGATTATCTTTACGCCGCTTTCATTTGATGATGAAACCAAGGCATATTTGCTTTCGCCAGTGGCGGTGAGCACTCAGATGCAAAAGCGTGGTATTGGTCAGCGCCTGATTAACTTCGGTTTGCAGTTTCTAAAAGAGCAGGGTATTGAGCTTGCAGTGACGTACGGTGATCCTGACTACTATTCAAAAGTGGGCTTTGGGCAAATTACCGTTGAGCAGGTCCCAGCGCCCTTTGAATTGAGTTTCCCTCACGGTTGGTTGGCTCAATTGTTAACTGGTGGTGAAATCAAAGTAACAAGTGGCAAGTCGAGTTGTGTTAAAGGCTTGGCTCACGCAGAATATTGGTAGCCGCTTGCAAAAAAATTGAGAAAAAGAGAAAGCCCATCAGGTGTTTGCCTGTTGGGCTTTCTTGTTATGAACGAAGACATTCTTCTGGCTTCAATGTATAAATTGAACAACTGTTCAAAATAACACTTGAACGATCGTTCTTGTTTGATCTATATTGTTTTTACACCAACGGAGAACATTCATTAATTGCTCCGTGATTGAATAACTTTAGAACCGAAAATTGATAGGGATAGAGCAATGAGCAACTTCAAAATTCACTCAGTAGAATCCGCGCCAGAGCAAAGCCAACCTATTCTTGAGGGCGCTAAAAAGCAGATGGGCAGAGTGCCGGGCTTGTTTGGTGTGTTGGCTGAATCTCCAAACACACTTAAGGCTTACACTCAGCTTCATCAGGCGTTTAGTGACTCATCTTTCGATGCTGAAGAGCTAACGGTTGTTTGGCAAACCATCAACGTTGAACACGAATGCCACTACTGCGTTCCTGCACACACTGGCATTGCACATTCAATGAAGGTCGATCCTGCAATCACCGAAGCACTGCGTAATCGCACAGATTTACCCACTGAAAAGCTGCAAGCCCTGCATGATTTTACGCTGAGCATGGTACGTAACCGCGGCAATGTGCCTGAAAGTGAAATGGCAGCATTTTTCGAAGCGGGCTACGGTCAGCAACAAGTGCTAGAAGTGATTCTTGGCCTGTCTCAGAAAGTGATCAGTAATTACGTAAACCACGTTGCTAAAACGCCAGTCGACAAAGTATTTGAACAGTTCGCTTGGCAAGGTTAATCGCATTTAACTAACCATCGTATTTAAGCAACTCAAGATATGATAATGATGAAAGCCCCGCTCAGTTGAGTGGGGCTTTGTTGTTTGGGTTGAATATGGAATTAACAAGGTTACCTAACGTACGTGCCTAGCGATTATCTTCGCTAGTGTCACAAGCCCTTCTTTCCACTCTTTGCTCTCTTCAATGTTGGCGACAGTGAAGCGCAGACAGTGTTTATATTGGTCGTTGGTGCCAAATACTGTTCCGGGTAAGATCCCCAATTTATGCTTCAAACAATCTTGATAGACCGCGTAGCTATCGACCGATTCAGGCAGTGTTATCCAGTTTAAAAAAGAGCCTTCCGGTTTTGATAGGTGGTATTGCCCGACAAGGTGTGGGTAGCTATCTAGTGCTTGTATTAACAGGCTTTGGAATTGCTTTTGATTGGTTTGGTAGAGCCGCTTCATCTTAGACAAATGACTGCGATATTTGCCGGTAGTGAGAAATTGACCCACAGCGGATTGCATCAGATTTGAGCTGCCCATGTTGTCGCATAAAAGGTACTTTTCGACCAAAGGTTGGTAGCGCCCAGACAGTAACCAACCGATTCGCAAGCGTGAGTCTAATGTTTTAGACAGTGAGTTGACGTAGATGACTCTATCTTGGTCATCAAGCTCTTTGAGGCTAGCGATTGGTGTATCGAATGCCAAGCTACCGAACACATCGTCTTCGATAATTGGCAAACATCCGGTGATCTCCAGTAATGCTTTTCGATTCGCCAATGGCATTCTTGAGCCGGTTGGGTTGGTAAAGTTTGGTGTTAGCAGTAAGGTTTTCACTTCCCATTTATCCAGTGCACTTTGTAGCGAAGGAATGTCAATACCGTGGCTAACGCTGCTTGGTATTTCAAGGGCTTGTAAGCCAAGCGATTCAAGTAAAAGTAGATTGCCGAAGTAACACGGTGACTCGACCGCCACGATGTCACCGGGCTTGGTGAGCGCACGTAAAGCCAAACTGATAGCCTGTTGAGCACCATGAGTAATCGCAATCTCTTTGGATCCCGCAGGTACGCCTAGATCATGAGTGATCTTTAACAATTGCTTTACTAATTGCTCGTCGCCGGGAGGTAATTGGTAATACCCAGGCAATTGAGTTTGTAATCGACTGTGGCGACCAATCTCGGCATACAAGCTACGAATCGCAGGGTTGTTTATGTTCGGGTGCGCAGAACCTGCCAACAGTTTCAGGCGGCCTTTCGGGCGAGAGAGTACCGATTTGGTGACAGATAAGAGGTCCACTTTTTGAGGTTGGCTTGGTGTATCCCAGCAGGTGGTGTTCGGTGTCTTTACGCGATAGCCAGATTTAGGTACCGAGTAAACCCAACCCGTTGCTTCGAGTTCTTGATAGGCTCGAATTACGGTATTTTTGCTTACGCCAAGCTGTTCGCTTAACTGGCGGATCGAGGGAAGGCGATCGTCTGGATGAAAAAGTCCTTTATCGATCTGAGCCTTAATATGTTGTTCGGTAGCAAGGTATTTATTGCCGCTGAGTTCTGCTTCCACGTGTTTCTCCCTCGTTGCACACTCTCAATCTGTAACCATTTAAAGTGTTATATCTGTATCTTTATTAGTTATCTGTACCCAACTAAGGTAACAGCATTGATGAAGAGTTGACCAGAGGTTTGTAATGCTGATTAAAATGATTCCGTTTGTGTTTGTAATATTGTGGTCGTCAGGTTTTGTCGGCGCACGTCTTGGTGTTGAATATGCCGAACCCGCAACATTACTTTCATTGAGGATGGTAGCCAACGTGGCGCTGTTCTTGGTTTTGATTGCAATCATTAAGCGTCGTATTCCTCGTGGTCGAGCATTCTTCCACGCAAGTGTGGTTGGCATCTTGATTCATGGTTTCTACCTTGGTGGCACCTATCTGGCGATTGATATAGGTATGCCCGCCGGGTTGAGTTCTCTACTTGTTGGCTTACAACCGATTCTTACCGCATTGATTATGATCAGCTGTACTTCGCAGCGTTTTAATTTTGCACAGTGGTTGGGGTTAGCGCTTGGTTTTGCGGGTATTAGTTTGGTGTTGATGGGCAATATTGAATGGCAGTCAGACGACCAAAAAGGCTTGGCAACGTTATTGTGTTTGGTTTCTTTGGTGGGTATTACCTGCGGCACTTTGTATCAGAAGCGCTTCTGTCAGGGGACAGATATGGTCGGCGGTGCGATGGTGCAATATTTGGCTTCTGCCGCGTTGTTTCTGCCGTTCGCAATGCGTTACGAAACTATGCAGGTGAACTGGACTGTAGAATTCACGCTGACTCTAATCTGGCTGGTGGTTGTTCTGTCTTGCGTTGCCATCCTCTTGCTGCTTTACATGGTAGAACACGGTGCGTCTTCAAGTGTGGCATCGGTGTTTTACTTAGTTCCACCGACGACAGCAATCCAAGCTTGGCTTATTTTCGGTGAATCATTCGATATCTATGGTGCAATGGGCTTTGCGTTGTCGGCAGCTGCAGTTTATTTGGTGGTGAGGAAGCCAGAATGGATTAAGGCTCGCAGTCGAACAGTGTTAGAGCGGTAGTTTGTATACCAAAACTCACTCTACTTAAAGTCGATGACTAGAAACAAAAAAGAGCCTGAATATTCAGGCTCTTTCTGTATCAAATATTGGCTAGCGACTTTTGATTAGCGTTTCATCAAACAAGCGTAAGCCGTTGTAAACGGTGCTTCTTGGTATTGCTTAAGGCCGGTCTCTTTGAACTTCATCATAAGAGGGTTGCGCTTAAGGCTCTCTTTGATGTCAGCAGGAGATACAACGGTTACGTCTAGGCCGTCGATCAGTTGAATCGCTGCTTCTAGTTTGAAACCAAAGCCACCGCCAGCAAATTTGCCTTTAGTTTGGCGCTGACGAATCACAACTTTGTCTACTTGGTAATCTTCCATTAACTTTGCAAAAGAGAATTGAAAGTCTTTCATATTCTGTGTGTCGTTTGCGTCGCTAATTGAAACTTTAGAAACTCGGCAATCAGGAATGTTAAATACACCATCTGATAGAGAAAGAAGACAGATGACTGCATCGTTACCTTTGATTTCAACACCACAAATTTTCATGTTCTTACCTACTTATTTTAGAGCCCTACATTATGGTGTTATTTCTAACACTTCTCCAGTATTTGCGCGTATCAGCGGCAAATAAGTCTAAATCAGAGAGTATTTTAGCCGTCGAAAGTTAACCTTTGATTGAAAAAACATCACACGAATTTACGGTATCGTTTGCTATGAGATGAAGCTCACAAAAGCTTAGCGGGATTTCATATGTGTGCTGTATATTGCGCGCGCATCCCTATTTGAAGTGTGGTTATTAATCCCAATGAATATCAATAATCTTTCGATTAAGAGTAAAATCGCGATCCCGCTGTTGGTGATTGTGATTGTTTTTTCTACCGTTACTGTGCTCAACGTTATCAGATCAAATGCTCAAGCTGCGATTAATAATGAGCTCAATAATGTGGTTCAGCCCGTGTTAGACAATTTGGAAGATGGGTATCGTGACATTTATCAAGTTATCGCTTCTGCTCAAGGTCTATTACTCTCGAAAGACCAAGCGGCGATTGAGTACCAAAAATTTGAATTTAAAGACAACGCTTACAAAGCGGTTCCTCGTTTTGAAAGTGTCGAAACCTTGTATCAAGCGGGCGTGTTGGATCCATCTTCACGTGGCGAGTTATCAAAGCTTGTTAACGCGATGAGCAAGTGGGTGGCACTGCACGAGCCAATGTTCGCTGATCCGGCAAACGCAGACCAATACAATATTGATTACTCACCAGCGCTTGACGCAGAGTTTGCGATCATTCGTACTCAACTGCGCGATATCCGAACTCTGATCGAATTAAAGCAGAAAGAGCTTCGCCAGCAAGCTGATGACTCTATTGAATCGAGTAAGTTGATCATTGAAGTAGGTATGGCCGTTGCTGTTTTCGCTGCATTTTTCGCTATGTGGTTATCAAATCGCTTTATCGTTCAGCCAATCCAGAACGTAGAGAAAGCAATGAATGAGATTGCATCGGGTGACGGTAACTTATCTCAACGTATGAAGGTCGAAGGTAATGATGAGATCGCTCGTTTGAGTTCTGCTTTCAACCAGTTTGTTGGCAAGATCCATGTCGCCGTGGAGCAAGTTATTCTCACATCGAACGCAGTACGTGGCGAGATGGAAAACATCAAATCACTCACGCAAAGTGTTGCTGAGTTTTCATCGAACCAACAGCGAGAAAGTGAAGTGGTAGCTGCGGCAGTCCATGAAATGCAAGCAACCAGTGAAGTGGTGAGTGGTAATGCATTAGACGCTGCAACCGCGAGTAACGTTGCAAACCATGAAGTGGAATCGGCTGATACTACGCTTGGCTTAACTGTTACTTCGATTGAACGCCTTGCGCAAGATATCGAGAACGCGGGTGGTGTGGTTCAAGAACTGGACACAGACGTGAAGAACATAGCCTCAATCCTTGGCGTGATCAAAGGTATTGCAGAACAAACCAACCTACTTGCTTTGAATGCGGCTATTGAAGCGGCACGAGCGGGTGAACAAGGCCGTGGCTTTGCGGTTGTGGCTGATGAAGTTCGAGCGCTTGCGAGTAAAACTCAAGACAGCACTGGCGAAATCCAATCAATGATTGAACGCTTAGAAGTGGGTGCTAAACACGCGGTTGGTGTGATGACTGAAAGCAAAGTGAGTGGCGAGAAAACCATTGTTCAAGCAGGAACTGCAGCATCTTCATTGAGTGAGATTCGTAACTCAATTGGCAAGATGAATGACATGAACACACAAATTGCTACGGCGGCTTCGCAACAGTCTCAAGTGTCTGAAGAAGTGAATAAGAATGTTCAACGCATCGCTGAAAGAACCATGCAAATGGTTGAGATGGCAAGCAGCGCAGAAAATGCATGTATGGCATTGGCTGAACAGTGTGAAGCGCTAGATAGCCTTGTGTCTCAGTTTGAAGTGTAATTTTCAAAATTAGACAGACGAATATGAGCTGATAATGGTTGCTCGTATTGAGTCCCATTAATCAGCGGTGAACGACAAAAAAGCCCGCACTCTATGAGTGCGGGCTTTCTTTTTGACTAGGTGATCAGTCTTTTGACTAGGTGATCAGTTTTTAGACCTGATCAATCACTCAGTGTTAGCTGCTAAGACCGTCTTTGTATGTGTAACGGTAGTCCACTTTTACGTTCGCTTGGTAGTGGATGTCGCCGTTCATGTTAGTGATCTTTTTCACTTCCATATTTGCATCATCAATCTTGAACGAATCGTATTTGGTTGTCTGTTGGAACTGTGGCAGTTCTCTTGAAAGCTCAAAAGGTGTTTTTGCGCTTAACTCATCCATAAGGTTGGTGCCTGCATCGTATGCTTCCGCTTCAGTAACAAATGTATCAGATTTTAGCGTTGTTTCTTGAATTGTTGTTTTAGTTGCTGCAAACGCAGTGGTGCTGAGTACAAGAGTTGATGCAAGTATGATTAACTTCTTCAAAGGGATACCTTACTTTGTTGTACCAGTGTTTTAGAGATTCTCACCCTAGCAATAGGGGGTGAGGTTAATGTTAGGACAAAAATATGGTTCTGTAAGGGAATGACTATAGGTGCCGAAGATTAATGCACAGCGCATATCAAGCAAGGTGACACTGATATCTAACTTCAATACACTGTATGGGTAACCAAAGTTCAGCATAAGGTAAAGGCATGGCCAATTGGGAAGGGGTAAGTGAGTTTGTTGCAGTGGCAGAGCGTGAAAGCTTTACTGGTGCGGCGCAGAAGCTCGCTACGTCGGTGGCTCAAATCAGTCGTAGAGTAGCAAACCTCGAAGAACGACTCGCAGTGAAACTGCTCAATCGAACGACTCGAAAGGTGTCTCTTACAGAGGCTGGGCAACTCTATTACCAACAATGTAAGTTGTTGGTCGAAGGTTTAGAAATTGCTGAGCTTGCGGTCACGCAGATGCAATCCACACCCAAAGGCTTACTGAAAGTCACCGCGCCTGTGACTTATGGTGAGCGCCAACTCGCCCCAATACTGCATCAATTCTTAAAGCTTCACCCGCAAGTAGAGCTTGAGCTGATGCTGACCAATCAAAAGCTCGATCTTATCGATTCGGGTGTTGATGTTGCGATTCGTCTTGGCCGCTTGGAAGATTCAAGCCTTGTGGCAAAGAGGCTGTCTCAACGCCAACTTTATGTATGTGCAAGCCCTGAATATATTGAACGTTATGGCGAGCCGCATACATTATCAGAATTAAATAATCACCAATGTTTAGTCGGTGGATTTGAACATTGGCGTTTCAAAGAAAATAGACGCCCTCGCTCAGTTCGTGTTAACGGACGCATTAAGTGCAACAGTGGTTTAGCCTTGTTAGACGCAGCTAAGCAGAGCATTGGCTTGGTGCAGTTGCCTGAATACTATGTGAGTGAAGACCTTGATTCTGGTGAGTTGGTTGAGGTGCTGTCCGATTATCGAGATGACAAAGAAGGGATCTGGGCGCTTTATCCTCAGAACCGCAACTTATCTTCAAAGGTTCGCCTGCTGGTGGACTTCCTTTCTGAGCAATTGGATTAGTGTATGGCTTAAAACCTCCACCGATAAAAACGGGCTTCAGAATAGAGATTCTGAAGCCCGACGTGTTTTAGGATTAATTATCGTTTGATTACGGCTTACTAGACCGAAAATGTATTAGACGGTGAAGCGATCCACCAAGTGATACAGCTCATTTGCACGACTGTTGAGGTTTTGGCTACCTGTACGGTTTTGATTCGCGAGTTCTGCCGATTGTGAGCTTTGGTCAGAAATCACCACGATGCGTTGAGATATTTCTTGGCCGACAATATTCTGCTGTTCAGTCGCTGTCGCAATAAGCGAGTTCATGTCCATGATGGTATCAATCGACGCTTGGATCTTCGCCAGTGCTTCGGCTGCGGCATTCGCTTCTTCCACGGTTTGCGCACTTCGGTTTTGACTTGAATCCATCGCTTTCACAGCAGCATCTGAGGCAGCTTTAAGTTGCTCAATCATCTTATGAATGTCGCCAGTGCTCTCTTGAGTACGGCTTGCTAGCTTACGTACCTCATCGGCTACTACAGCAAACCCACGCCCTTGTTCGCCCGCCCGCGCAGCTTCAATCGCGGCATTCAACGCAAGTAGGTTAGTTTGCTCGGCAATGTCTTGGATGACCGCCAATGAAGAGGAGATGTTTTGTACATCGCCTTCTAAACGAGACACCACGGTGTTCGCTTCTGATACTTCGCTCGCTAGGCCTGCCACCGAGTCTGCAGCTGCGTTTACGATCTGTTGCGCTTCTTTTGCATTGCCCTCTGCAAGTTTAGCGGAATCCGCCGCTTGGCTAGCGTTGCTCGAGATCTCTTGCGCCGTTGTGGTCATTTCAGTCATCGCCGTTGCAACTTGTTCAGTCTCTTCACGTTGCCCAGTAGCAATCTCGTCGACCTGCGCAGCGCGAGAAGACATGCTAGATGTCTCGGCTACGACTTGCTGACCGACATCGCTTACGCTGCGAATGATGGTTTGAAGGCTTGCCACGAAGGCGTTGAAGTTCTCGCTGAGCTTAGTGAACTCAGGCGCTTTAAATGTTTCCATTCGAGCGGTTAAATCGGCTTCGCCACTCGCGAATGCGCTGATTGAACGATCAAACTGCTCGAGTGGTCGCATGATTGTGCGGTTGACGGCAACGGCAAACGCAGCAACTACTAGGGCAATCAAACCACAGAATATAGCGATCGCCGTCAATGAGCTTTGTAACGCGACATTCGAGCTCTCTTTCATCTCTGCGATTACAGCATCGATGTCGTCAGTATAAAAACCTGTGCCTAGCATCAAGTCCCACTGGGGAACGAATATCGAGTAGCTCAGTTTCGGTAGAGCTTCTGATTGACCAAGTTTTGGAAAGTAGTAGGTGGTGAACTCACCAAGCTTTGAGTTCTTGATCAAGTCACGAATCAGGTAGTTGCCTTTTTTGTCTTGCAGGTCGTAGTAGTTTTTACCAATGCCATCGTTATTTTGCCCAACAACTACTCGAACGCCTTTAGAGTCGTAGCCAAAGATGTAGCCAGACTCGCCATATTCGAGAGTTCTTAATGTCGGTAAGGCTTCTTCTAATGTTGCACCTCTTTCCAAGAACGGGCTAATAGAAGATTGAGCCATTTGCAGATACGCTTTAAGTTCCTTTTCTTTCATCGCCATCATATTGCTACGCGTCGATTCTACTTGTTGTGCGGTTAGCTCGGTGCTCTTCATATACGTCACGCTCATCATCCCAATTGCCATCAGTAGCAGTGGAATAAAAGAGAGAATATAAAGGCGGTTTTTGATGGTTAGGGTCATGTTACGCTTCCTGTGTGATTGTCTCATGCAATTTTCAACACATTATTAATGTGGTTTCAAAATGTAAATGGGCTTGTTGTTTAATTGTTGTCCTAGAGTGTTTTTGTTTTATAAATATGATGACGGTTAGGTTTTTGGGGTGAGAAGCCTTGCAACTAGAGGCTTAAGCGCGAAAAAGTGAGTTTGTATCGATGCTTTTGAATTCGACGCTGCTTTGTTAGAATGCGACGCTTTGTAGCACCCTGCTATGTCTATTCGTTAAGTGAGAAAGATTCATGAACAAAAGCCATGTGACTATTGGTTTAACTAACCCAAAGAGCCCGACAAACGTTGGTGCTGTTATGCGTGCGGCTGGTTGTTACCAAGTCGACGAAGTTAAATACACAGGGCAACGCTACGAAAAAGCCGCAAAATTCCACACCGATACTAAGAGTGCTGCGCGTACTATCCCGTTGACTGGTGTTGAGTCGTTTTTAGACAATCTTGATCCAGAAACTAAGATCGTTTGCGTAGAACTCGCAGAAGGTGCAACACCACTACCGCGTTTTAAACACCCAGAAAATGCCATTTATATCTTTGGCCCTGAAGACGGCTCTATTTCTCAAGATGTCGCCGACAGAGCCGATCATGTTGTGTACGTACCAACAGTTGGCTGCATGAACTTGGCAGCGACAGTGAATGTGCTGCTTTACGATCGTCTTGCTAAATCTGATGAAATGGATGAGAGCAACGAACTGATTAAGAAAAGCCGTGATAACCGTAACCATCTGCTAATCAAAGAAAAGTAACTATTTACTTCTAGTAAAAGTAACGATCTGCTTCTAGTGTTATCTATCCCGTAAGCAATCGGATATTATCTTTGGTTCATCATTAGATAATTGAAGGGTTAGATAACACCATGGAAGACAAGCAATTACTTGCCGCGCTGCAACAACACCCTGTCCTCGATCTCTATCAGTTATTCCAAGAAGTTGGTCAAAACCGCTCTTTGTATGCATTACTAGAGAGGTTATCTTCCCTTAAAGAACATCATCAACTGAGTACTCGTCTTAGCCCTTTTAAGCCTCATATCGAAGGATTGCTAGCTCAATTTGATAGCGCCACGCCAGATAGCGAGATCCTCAAGGCAGTCGCTCTTCAGTCTGAGATTCAGCAACGAGGCCACAGTATGAGTCGTTACATCATGACATCAGATAACCATCGCCATTTTTCCCCAAGTGCAGACCTAGTCATGTTTGGTGATTCGATCACCGAATGGGCCCCGTGGGCGGATATCTTTCGCGATGTTTCGATGGTCAACCGTGGCTTAGCGGGTGACACCACAACTGGCATGTTGCGCCGTATTGATACCACGTTGAATGTGAAGCCAAAGCTGGTGTGTTTTATGGCAGGGATAAACGATTTAGCTCAGGGTTATGATGTCGACCATATCTACCAGAACTACATTGATATGCTTAAGGTGTGGCAAGAAAATGAGATTCGCATATTGGTGCAATCAACGCTTTATGTTGGCTCTAAACTGCAAGGTTTAAATCCGTCGGTTGAACTGCTCAATAGCAAGCTAAGCGAGTACTGTACACAGCAAGGCATTGCGTTCTTAGATGTGAATTCAGTATTGTCGCCTAATAAGCTGTTGTCGAACAAGTACTCGTGTGATGATCTGCATTTGAATGCGAAGGCTTATCAAACTTGGGCTGAGATACTTCAACCTACGATAGCTGAGCTACTAAAATAGACTCACGCAAAACGCTAGCTAGACCGATAAACAGCTTAGCTAATACAAGAAAAGCCAAACCCTAGATTTGTTTCGCGAACCATAAGGACATCAATGTGAACCTAAGACAATTGGAAGTCTTTTACGCCATTATGCAGACCGGAACCGTATCTGGAGCCGCGCGCAGCTTGCATGTGTCGCAACCAAACGTGACCCGTATTTTGGCGCACACGGAGCAACAACTTGGGTTTGGCTTATTCGAACGAGTTAAAGGGCGGTTGGTGCCAACGGTTGAGGCAAAAACCTTACTGCCAGAAGCGGAAAAGGTGTATCAGCAATTGGGGCAATTTCGATCTCTGACCAACAAAGTGAAGCAAGGCCATCAGCATTTACGCATTGGTGCGCCGCCGATACTGGCGACTAAATTACTAACTCAGGTAATAGCCCAAATGTCTCGGGAACAAGAGCTATCTTTTGAGTTGCTGACTGCAAACCGTGATGAGCTGTGTGCTGGGTTATTAAAGCATGAGCTTGATATTGCTATCGCGTTTGGCGATGAAGCACCGCCTGCGATATTAAGTGAAACGCTATTAACCGAATCACTAAAGGTTTTGGTTCCTTCCAATACGGTTGATCATTTCCCCGCGGAATTAACGTTAGATGATCTGATCAATTATCCGCTGCCAATCATCGGGCTCGATAGCCGCGATCCATTAGGCCTCCTGTTACATCAACGCCTTATTGCACGTGAGCAGCATTATCACCACCCGATATCTGTACGTGGGTATAGCGCCGCTGCGGAACTGGTCAAGCACCAAGCGGGGTTTGCGATTGTTGATCCGTGGACGGCAGAGCAATATCAAAATGACGATGCGGTCTGTGTGTTGCCGCTTCAACCAGACATCCAATTTTCGGTATCGATGCTTTGCGCAGAGCACACCCCTCAGTCGATTTCCGTTAAGCAATTTATCGCTTCATTGAAAATCCATACTCACCCTATAACTTAAGGTTATAGGCTCGCCATAAATAGGCATTCGGCAGCTTCGAAGTTCTTAATTAAAGTAAACCCATACAAGGGCTTATTAATTAGGAATACTCATGTCGATCGCTCAACCTTACCTTCTTTTTCTTGGGGATGTTACTGACCCACTCGCTGCAAAAACAGCTCGCGGTATTCATCAATGGCGACCAGAAATCTGCCTAGGTCAACTGCGTTTAACGGGTGATACCGTTTCACTGGGCTTAACGGATATGACCCTGCAAGAGGCGCAAGCGCAGGGCGCGAAGACGCTAGTGATTGGTACCGCAAATCCGGGTGGTGTTATTCCTGATTCTTGGCAGTCAACCATTATGGCCGCTGCAGAAATGGGATATGAGATTGCATCTGGCATGCACCAACGATTGAGTGAATTTTCACCGCTTGCTGACATGCAGCAACAAGGATTGACTAAGCTTCATGATGTACGCCATTTTGACGGTGTTCTTAATGTTGGTAACGGTAAGCTTCGTCAAGGTAAGCGCCTGCTTACTGTCGGAACTGATTGCTCAGTCGGCAAAATGTTTTCAGCTTTAGCTATCGAAAAGTCGCTTAAAGAGTCAGGTACATCCGCTCAGTTTAAAGCGACAGGCCAGACGGGTATTTTGATTGAAGGCAGCGGTATTTCGATTGATGCAGTGGTTGCGGATTTTATTTCTGGCGCAGTTGAAGCGATTAGCCCCGATTTTACCGACCACGAGTGGGACATCATTGAAGGGCAAGGTTCTTTATTCAACCCTTCGTTTGCAGGCGTGAGTTTGGGTCTTTTACATGGCGCACAAGCGGATGCTTTGGTGCTGTGTCATGAAGTTGGGCGACCTCATATTCGTAACCTTCCTCATGCTCAGTTACCAACGATTGAACAGACGATTGAAGCCAACTTGCAAGCGGCGCGACTGACTAATCCAGACGTGAAGCTGGTGGGTATCTGCTTGAACACGTCGGCGATTAGCATTGAAGATGCTGAGACATTGTGCCAAGAATGGACCACACTCTATCAAGTGCCAGTGACGGACCCAGTGCGCTTTGGTGTACAACACATTACTGATCATTTGCGACATTCACTTTAACGACTTCATCATTTCTAAGTTTCCATTTGTTAAAGCGAACATCAACCGAGTGAAATTATGAAGATTACAGCAGAACCCATTACTATCGCGATGCAAACGCCTTTTCGCATCTCTCGTGGCAGTCGAACTGAGTGTCACGTTGTTCGTGTTTACATTGAACATGGTGGCAAACGAGCTCAGGGCGAATGCACGCCTTACCCACGATACGGCGAGTCATCGGAGTCTGTGTTAGCGCAAATCCAACAAGCGTCTAGCGCACTTGAAGCTATGTTTGAACGAGGCGTTACTGATCCGGCAGAGCTAAGAGATCATCTTCAGTCTTTATTGACCGGAGGGGCAGCGCGCAATGCGGTCGATTGTGCGCTTTGGGATTTTGAAGCTCAGCAGAACGACCAGACGTTTCCGAATAGCTTGTTTGAGTTGCCTGCTCAAATCGTGACTGCAATGACAGTCTCGATTGGCACGCCAGAAGCCATGGCGACTCAGGCTCGAGACTATGTCGCGAATGGTGCGAAACTTCTGAAAGTGAAGCTTGGCGGCGAGCAGGTGGTAGAGCGTGTTCGCGCGGTACGAGAAGCTGCGGCAGATGTTCAAATTGTATTGGATGCGAATGAAGCGTGGACAGGATTGAATCTCGAAGAGTTGTTCAATCAACTGGTAGAATTTGATATTGCGATGATCGAGCAGCCGTTACCCCAACAGCACGATGCCTCATTGGCGCACATCAAGCACCCGATACCACTGTGTGCTGATGAAAGCTGTCATACCACTTCGCAACTTTCATCTTTGTTAGGCAAATATGAAATGGTCAACATCAAGCTCGATAAAACAGGTGGTTTGACCGAAGCATTGGTACTTGCTGAAGAAGCTCAAAGGCTAGGATTTACGCTGATGTCGGGTTGTATGCTCGGTACATCGCTGGCGATGCGTGCAGCTCTGCCTATCGCCGTTCAATCTGAAATCGTCGACCTCGATGGCCCAGTCTTACTTGGTCAAGATGTAGCACCATCACTGACTTATCGAGATGGGATGATTGTTCTTTAAGTTCCTAACAAATTAGCTAGGAATCTCTCCATACAAAAATCGCATAAGCGTTAACTTATGCGATTTTTTGTTTGTACCGTTTTACAGAGATAAGTAAACCATACTGCAACTACTCACTTGCTTCATTGAGTGGGGTGTACTGAACTGCTAAATACAACCCGCCTAGAAAATACAGTGTTTAGCAAAATCGCCCGCTTCATTAGCCGTCCAGTCACCTTTAGGCTTTTCTTTCATATCCGCACACCAAGCTTCACTGCCAACCTCGGTACAAGCCATTAATTGAGTAGCAAGGAAAAGTATCAACGCGATTTTCTTCATAATAAACATTCCGTTGTGGTCTAAATTTCTGCTTATAACTGTATCAAATACCACAAGTGATTGTTATAGCTGCTAAGAACTTAAGGGCGTTAATAATGATGTGGGGTTGAGCTGAATTCGAGAGACGGTAAAGAAGGGAAGGTTTGCTTGGCTTTAAGATCGAAAAAGCCAGCAACATGTGCTGGCTTTGAAATTCTTAATAAGTGTCTATTCGTTATTTCGCTTTAACTACTTATCGATTTATACCAATTTCATCTCTTGGATGATGTCCGAAGCAATCTCTGGCTTCGTGCTTGTTGGTTTCTCGTGTAGGTCGGCTTTCAATTGTCCCTTACGGTTACTTAGGCCAGCTTCAAGTTTCTTGAGTGCTGCAGCGATAGCTGGGTACATAACATCGTCTGTCGATTTTGCTGTTACTCGTACACCTTCGTAGTTGGTGAATACTTCAACCTGATGTTGACCGTGTTCTTTAGTAATGATGATGTCGCAACTGATCAGTGATGGGAAATGGTTAGATATCTTCTCGAATTTACCTTCGATGTCTTTGCGTGACTCGTCGTTAATTGATACATGATGTGTTTGAACATTTATTTTCATAAATCATACCTTTCCAATGACTGTGTCATTTAAACGTAGCAAACATCGGATAGATTAACCAACTGAGAATTAGCACATGTGTGATTGACTTCAGTGTTATCAAATATTCTCTTGTTACTCCCTTGAAAGTCCGATGAACTGATCGCATATTATGTTTCGTGTTTTAAAGACATGTTCAAAAAAACTCCATCCTTGATAATTTGCGCTAACCTACAGCGAATTCCCAGTGAATCTCTCTTTATCGGTTTTATAATTCCGAACTTGTCACTCCATTGATTTTCTTTCCAGCTCACTCACTTTTTTTTCTTTGATTAAAAACTCAGCTTAAGTTACTAATTTATAGACACTCAACTGCCCACTCCATATTGAAGTGAAACTCTCCTGCTGTGAGTTGAGACTCGGGTATGGTAATGTGTGCTCGAATATCGACTTCTTTATTGGATGCCAGTTGATCGACAGGAAATTCGACGCCCTGACGCCAATAATTAATGTCACCTTCATAGCGAACCGGCGTTTCGACTTTGAATCGCACAAGTTCTGAAATGCGAGACTCATCAATTGAGCCTAGATCAATATGTTGCAGTTTGAGCAACAATCGAGAATCTTTGCGATTGGACTCAAGCTTAAGCGTTATCGCTCGGCCATCGTATTCTCGGCCACTGAATTTAAGCCGTTTAAGCGTATTAAAACCATCAAAGCCATTAAGATTGATGCAGAAATGCTGGAGCTGTTAGGCAGTGAAGATGGCAACACGGCGATGATCAAAGTGAGCTGGGATGAGAAGGGAATGAAGGTCTATAAGGATGGCTACTTAGCAGATTATGAGTACGGGATTGCCCCTCATGAGATGCAAGAAAACTACGAATTAGCACCTAAGTAACTCGATTCGATTGCAGAAAAGCGCCTTGCTTAGTTAGTGGGCGCTTTTTTGTTGCTCACCAAAATATGACGAAACTCACACTTTTCTGACAATTAATGACTCGTTGTGCTAGTATGCGCCGCTTGTCTTTGTAATTGATAAAAAACGCATTACCAAAACAGACTTTTCTGTTTACCTGCTTGTAATGACCTCATTCAGTTTGGCCTGACTTGGCTGAACATCTGCATTTTGCTCGGACGCAAAGAGAGTAGTACTCACTACTTCACTATGTACATTTGAGAGCACCATCTATCAAAGGCCTTTTTGAAACAGCCTAAATTAGCGCGAACTTAGTTCAGCGTGAAGGGTTTCTTTTTTCCAAAAATCCCTATCGGCGGCTAAGTGAACCTTAGTTGCTGACAAATAAGGAGTCTATATGACGACTACGGTATCTACATCCGTACCTACATCTCAAGCTGGTAACGCAGCGCCGACAGAGAAAGAAGTAAACCACCCGTTTCTCTCTTTGGTTATCATGGTGATCGTTGCTGCAATCGCAACTTACTTCATCCCTGCTGGTGAATTCGAGCGAGTGGTCATGAATGGCCGCACGGTTATCGACCCAGACAGCTACACACAATTGACCAGCAACCCAACAACATTAGCCTCTTTTTTCGAATCATTTTTTAAAGGCTTCAAATCCGCTTCTGGCGTGATGGGCGTTGTGGTATTTGTGGGTGGTGCTTTTGGCATTATCAAACACATGGGTCTGTTAGACGCATCCGTTGTTGCACTAACTACTAAGCTAAAGAAGCAAGGCTTATACGTGATTGCGCCTGTGATCATGACGGCGATCTTCTTCAACGTTACCTTCACCGGTATGCGTGAACTTGATGTCATTTTCATCTCTTTGATGATCCCGATCTGTATCAAGCTTGGCTATGACGCGATTACGGCACTTGGCGTTGTTTTACTGGCAAGTTGTGCCGGTTTTGCTGCGGCGTTGGCTAACCCATTCTTTACGGGTATTGCACACACTATCGCTGAACTGCCTATGTATTCAGGCATGTGGTACCGCTTTATTGTTGGTATGTTCATGTTGTTAACGGGTGCATGGTATGTGCTTAACTACGCGCGCAAAGTTAAGCAAGATCCGACCAAAGGCTTGTTACACGGCACGGGTTACCACTATGAATCAAATGTTGAAGCGAAAACACTGACCACACGTGAAAAGCTTGCGGGCATCGCGTTCTTGGGCGTATTCGCATACATGATCTTCGGCACGTTGACGATGGGGTTCGGCTTCACCGAGATTGCGGGTGCATTCGTGGCGATGGCTATTATTCCGGGTTTGGTGGCGGGTTTATCTCCGAACAAGATCTGTGAGTATTGGACCAAAGGTGTTAGCGACGTATTGATCGCGGTACTGATCATCTTTTTTGCTCGTTCAGTGCTAACCATTATGGAAGACGCGAAGATTGTTGATTCTATTATCTTCTATCTTGCACAGATCATTTCTGGTAGCTCTAAACTTGTGGCAGCAGCAGGGATCTACTTCTCGCAGGCTGCGATCAACCTGTTCATTCCATCGGGCAGTGGCCAAGCGGTGATCACCATGCCAATCATTATTCCGTTGGCAGATATTGGTGAAGTGACTCGTCAAGTGGCGGCACTGGCTTCTCAATTGGGTGATGGTATTTCTAACTATATTTACCCAACCAATGGTGGCTTGTTGGCGGTATTGGCTATAGCAAAAGTACCTTACACCAAGTGGGTTCGTTTCTTCTTACCACTGTTCTTGTTCTGGTCGGTAGGCGCTTTGGTTTCTGTTGTGATTGCTCAAATGATTGAGTTAGGGCCTTTCTAAGGTTTCTGTTTAATCGAATACATGGACAGTTAAGGCTTAACTGAAGCTGTGTGAGTAAATAAGAAGGCAGCGAATTCGCTGCCTTTTTTCGTTTAAAGAAAAGCTATTCCAACGTTAAAGGTTACTCTTCAAATTGGTAAGAAGAGGGCACCACAATCACGCCTTGTTTTGATATGTGGAAGCGTTTCGCATCGGCAAGGCCATCAAGACCGATCTGGGTTCCGTCAGGCACCTTAACGTTCTTGTCGATGATGCAGTTTTGTATGTGGCAATTTTTTCCAATCTCAACATCTTCAAACAGAATACTATCAATCACAATCGCGGCATTGCTGACTTTCACTTTCGGGAAGAAGATTGAGTTTTGCGCCGAGCCGCCTTCAATTACAACGCCATTCGCTATCATCGAGTTGATGAATATTCCTTGATTACCTTCAACTGAAGCAATGGTTCGTGCGGGTGGCAGCTGCGGTTCGTAAGTACGAATCGCCCAATCAGGTTGATATAAATCGATAGGCGAAGCTGGCTTTAACAGGTCCATGTTGGATTGGTAATAAGAGTCGATAGTACCAACATCTCTCCAGTACGCATCTTGGGTCACTCGGCCTTCTTCATCCCCAAACTTGTATGCGTAAACACTGTTGTTGCCCACCAATTTAGGAATGATATCTTTACCAAAATCGTGGCTTGAGTTCGGATCTTCGGCGTCCGCCAGTAGCGCTTGTGTTAGTACTTCTTTATCAAAGACGTAAATACCCATTGAAGCCATGCTTCGAGTTGGCCTACCAGGTACACATGCAGGGTAACGTGGCTTTTCGGTAAAGTTATTGATCTCTAGAGATTCATCTATCTCCATCACACCAAACTCTTTGGCTTCGTCAATCGAAACCTCCATGCACGCCACAGTTAGGTCGGCCTCGTTCTTTTTGTGCTGCTTGAGCATTGGAGCGTAGTCCATGCGATAGATATGGTCACCGGATAACACCACCACATGCTTGGCTTCACTGCGTGAAAGTAGATACAAGTTTTGATAAATCGCATCGGCAGTACCGCTGTACCAGCTATCACCGGTTCGCATTTGTGGAGGAACATTGGTGATGTATTCGCCGAGCTCAGGGTTAAGCACCGACCAACCATCTCTTAAATGTTTTTGCAAAGAGTGAGATTTGTACTGAGTCAGCACCAAAATTTGGCGTAGCCCAGAGTGTAAGCAGTTCGCGAGTGTGAAATCGATGATTCGATATTTGCCACCAAAGGGTACCGCAGGTTTTGCACGGTTATCGGTGAGAGGGGAAAGCCGAGAGCCAACACCGCCGGCCAGAACGATTGTTAGAGTGTCTTGCATGATCAGAACCTCAATGTATTTATGATTATGAACATAGACTTGCAAGCACTAAGCCAAATGTAACTCATTGAATATTATACGAGGCGAGATTGATTCTTGTTGTTCTGCACCAAAATAATGCGTGCGAGATATTGGCTTGCTCTATTTTGATCCAAAAAAGATCCGAACAGAGTGAAGGGATTGGGTTAACAAAATGACGCACGGAAAAGCTGCATTACAAAACTGTCAATAAAATGAAGAAATAAAGTGATCGGGTCGATATAAATTTACATAAATAATCACAACTTTTCACAAATTGATTTCCATCAATAAAGTAGGGTTATTCTATGATACCTTGCACGCAAAATAAGAAATGATTACTCATTCACCAACAAAGATTAAGCCCCCAAAAGGAAATTATAATGAAAAAAACAGTATGTGGTATTGCGGTTATTGCGGCTCTTATGTCAACCAATGTTCTTGCTCATAAAGAAGGTGATTTCATCATCCGTGCAGGTGCAGCAACGGTATCTCCTAACGATAGTAGTGGCGCTGTGTTGAATGATCCAAATACAGAATTCTCTGTAGACTCAAACACTCAACTTGGTTTGACTTTTGGCTACATGTTTACAGATAACATCAGCTTTGAAGTACTAGCGGCAAGCCCATTTTCTCACAACATTTCTGCAACTGGTCTAGGTGAAATTGCTGATACGAAACACCTACCACCAACGTTTATGGTTCAGTATTACTTTGGCCAAGCAAACAGTGACTTCCGCCCTTACGTAGGTGCTGGTATCAACTACACTGTATTCTTCGATGAGTCACTAAATCAAGGAGCGAAAGATCTAGGTTTAAGCGACTTATCTCTTGATGACTCTTGGGGCTTGGCAGCAAACATTGGTATGGACTACATGATCAATGAAGATTGGTTTTTGAACGCATCGGTTTGGTATGCAGATATCGGCACTACAGCAAAATATAAGTTTAATGGTCAACAGTTCTCGACAGACGTTGATATCGACCCATGGGTATTCATGATTGGTGGTGGTTACAACTTCTAACCTACGATTCAGTTTACTAAGGCGCTCAAGCACCAGCCAGCTTGTGCGCCTTTTTTTGTGTGCTTGTTAATGAAATGCTCGTTCTAACCCTCTGTTGTTATGGGTAAAAGAAACCGATTGTCGTCACCTATTGTTAACAAAAGGGAAAGATAACTGTCATAAGCGGCCTCTATGATCGCGATTCAAATTATGGAGGATATATGAATCGTAAATTTAATAAGCTGACTTTATTACTACCTATCGCAGTGAGTTCCGCTCTGGCTGGATGTTCTCAGTCAACATCATCTACGGCGAATACGCTATCTCAAACCTCACTTGATGCTTTTAGCCTTCAATGCCAATCCATTCAACAACCGAACAAGACAGATGCCACTGTTACCGGGATTAGTCTGGTTGGTCGTGCTATTGCTGACGCCCCGTTTGATACTTCTGCAGCCGAAATCGTCAGCTACGATTCATGTACCGACAAGCTTTATGTGGTTAACGCTCAAGCACAGAAAGTTGATGTTTTATCAATGAACTCAGCTAGCGAACCAACATCTTCGGGTTCGATTGATCTTCAATCAGCGGCTGCAGCTTCTGGTATTGATATTGGTGCAGCGAACAGTGTGTCGACTCATCAAGGATTAGTTGCTGTCGCGATTGAAAATGCTGACAAGCAACAAAACGGCATCATTGCCCTTTATCGTTCAGACACGTTAGAGCTGATTACTACTTATACGGCTGGTGCATTACCGGACATGGTGAGCTTTTCTAAGGATGGCCGTTACATCGCATCAGCCAACGAAGGTGAGCCGAATGCGGATTACAGCATTGACCCTGAAGGCTCAGTGACTCTGGTTGATTTAGCCAATGGTTCTCTGCGAGCAAAAGTCACGCAGATCGATTTTAAGGCATTCAATCAAGGTCAGCCTCGCCATGCAGATCTGACCGACAAGGTTCGAATTTCTGCGCCGAATGCAACCGTTGCTCAAGATCTTGAACCGGAATACCTAACGTTTGCTGATAACGGAAAACTCTACGTTGCCCTTCAAGAGAACAACGCATTGGCAGCCATTGATGTGGTGAGTGTACAAGTGGATGCGATTCTTGGACTAGGCGGCAAGCCTTGGGATAAAGCTAAGCTAGATGCGTCAAACAAAGACAAAAACATCGGTAATCTACAAAGCTACACAATGTTAGAAGGCCTTTACATGCCTGATAGCATCACTAGTTACAGTGTGGATGGCAACACCTACATTGTAACTGCGAACGAAGGCGATGGTCGTGAATATGGCATCAAGACCACGCAAAAAATATGTGATGAGAAAGGTTTTGAGTGGGACGGTGACGATTATCAAGGTACCGAAAACTACACCACAGAAAAAGACTTTTGTATCGCGCATGTCGATGAAGTACGCGGCAAGAAGTTAGACGTTGACGCTAACCACCCATTAGCAGGCGCATTGAAAGACAACAAGCAACTTGCTCGTCTTAAAGTGATTAAGCCACAAGGGACACTCGCTGCTGACCAAGAGGTTCAAGCATTCGGTAGCCGTTCTTTCTCTATTTGGGATGAGTCAGGCGAGTTAGTGTTTGATAGCGGTGATGATTTTGCTCGAATCGTACTTGAGCAAGATCCTGCAAACTTCAACAGCACCAATGATAACAACCAAAGCGGTGACGATCGTAGTGATGATAAAGGTGTAGAGCCTGAAGCGATCGAAGTGGCTGAGATCAACGGCAAGCACTATGCCTTTATTGGACTTGAGCGCCAAGGTGGCATCATGGTTTACGACGTAACTCAGCCTAGGAGTGCAAGTTTCATCAGCTATCTAAACAATCGCGACTTTACACAACCAGTGTGCACCAAGGTTGATGAAGACGGTGATTGCGACAATGATACTTACAACGCTAAAGCGGGGGATTTAGGCCCTGAATCAATTAAGTATTTCACACGTTTAGGTAACCACTTTATCGCTGTCGGTAATGAAGTAAGTGGTAGCACATCAGTCTATCGCGTTGAGTTTTAATCAAGATTATTACTAGCAATTAGCTCGAATCAAAACAAAAGCGCCACTACTTAATCAGTAGTGGCGCTTTTTAGTTCATCGCTTATTTATTAGCGATGGCAAAGGCCTATGGCTGTTGCTTAGTTGGTGCTAGAGCAATCTCACGGATACATACGTTCTGTGGTTGTTGGTAAGCGAATGATACAGCGCGAGCAATGTCGTCAGCTGCCAATACGCCGCCCATGTCTTCTTTCCAAGAGTCGTAACCGTCTTTGATCTCTTGAGATGTTGTGTGAGATAGAAGTTCTGTTTCTACAGCACCCGGTGCGATAGTAGTAACACGAACATTTGATGCCGCCACTTCTTCACGAACGTTCTCAGAAATAGCGTGTACCGCGAATTTAGTACCACAGTAAGCCGCGTGGCTTGGGAATGTTTTCTTACCTGCGATAGAGCTGATGTTGATGATAGTACCTGTGTTGCGTTCCATCATCGGAGCAAGTACAGACTGCATGCCGTTTAGAAGACCAATCACGTTTACATCGAACATTGTCTTCCACTCTTGTGCGTCTTGAGTATCAATTTGACCAAGAAGCATTGCACCAGCATTGTTGATAAGTGCATCTACAGGGCCAAACTTCTCTTCACCTTGTGCGATTGCTGCATTAAAAGACGCTTTGTCTGTTACGTCTACTTTTACTGACAGTGAGTTTGGTAGATTCAGCGCTTCAAGGCGGTCAACACGACGAGCTAAAAGTAGCAGAGGGTGACCTTCATCGCTTAGACGACGAGCGATTGCTTCACCAATACCAGAGCTTGCACCTGTAATTACGATTAGTTTTTTCATTTTATTTCCTCTGTACTTTTATTGCGTCGGTTGGCTACGACGGGTTGTTTAAGTGCATTCGAATCAAGTGCTTGTTGCCTTGCTTCGTTGCGATGGAGGTATATTAAGGAAAATAGAATTGTTGATATATAGCGCTTTACTTGAAACACTGTTGCTGTGGTGCAACAATAAAAGTGTCTATCTCATAACCTCACTAGTAAGCTGGCGGCCATGCTCAATCAAATTAACCTGTCTGATATTCGTTCTTTCGTGCTGATCGCTCGTTTAGGTAATTTCACCAAAGCGGCGGAGGAGTTGGATGTGTCTCGTTCCCACGTATCACGCCAAGTGAGCAGCCTAGAAAAGCAGATGGGTGTGACACTGTTTATCCGCACCACTCGAACCTTAAGGTTGACTCACGCAGGGCAAGATCTGTACGCGAGATGTGAACAAGCCTTAGATAATATAGACCAAGCCTTGATTGCTGCTGTGGATGACGTCGAAGAAGTACGTGGCGACATAAAAGTAAACTGTGTTGGCGGTTATCTGGGCGAGGTGATCATCGCGGATCTGGTCAATGAGTTCATGCAACTCTACCCAGACATCAGCATCAGCCTTGATTTCAGTAGTAACCGAGTCGACTTGATTGAAGATGCTTTCGATATCGCTTTTCGCATGGGAAGCTTAGAAGACGCGGGCTTTATCGCGAGGAAGCTATTGGATATTGAGATGGGAACACTCGCGAGCCCTGAGTATTTCGTTCGTAAAGGAAAGCCTAATCACCCCAAAGATTTGATTCACCATGACTGCTTAACGGGGTCAGTGCGCAAGTGGAGCTTTCAAGCTGTTGACGACACCAAGAAAACGGTCGATGTGCATGTGACTGGAAGGTTGCAATGTAAAAACGGTCGAGTGCTAGTACAGGGCGCGAAGTCGGGTAACGGGATTATTCGTGTACCTACAATCTATTGCTTACAAGAACTGAATGATGGGCAATTAGTGCAGGTGTTTGATGATTGGGTGGTGCCTAAAGTGGACTTTTCAGCGATCTACCATCGAGACCGCTATCAACCAAGCCGTATTAGAACCTTTATTGATTTCGTGAAAAGTCGCTTTGAGCAAATGCCAGTGAGCTAAGTATATTTGCTGTCTTCCGTCTTCCTTTTTTTGTCTTCCGTTTTTTGACAATAGTTGGATTGGCTTAGACTTAAATTTCGTCGATTTCGTTTTGTAGGCTTTCTAGCTGATCGAGAATCAGTAAGAACCTCTCACCAAATGGAGTGACTTGGTACTCAACTCTTGGTGGCAGCTCGTTGAACATTTGCTTATCTAAAATCCCGAACTCCACATTTCGCTTCAAACATTCATTCAGTACCTTGGTCGATAACCCTTCGACCGAACGCACCATTTCACCGGGGCGATTAATGCCATTTGCCAATAATTGGTAAACCGTTAGCGACCATTTACAGCCGTAGATGGTTTCGACCATACGAGCGGAACGCTCTGGTGCCGATTTTCTTGAAAAAAAGTTTTCCTGATTTTTCATAAAGATGTACCAATAAGTACCTACCTAACCGATTTGTACTTACTATTCATAGTGTTAGTTCAAAGCCTAAGATTACCACGTTCACATGACTTAGGAGATAACAAAATGAACTTCACTAAAAATGGTATTGCAGTAGTAATCGGTGGCACAAGTGGTATGGGCTTTGAAACAGCGAAGCAGTTAGTCGCTCAAAACATCTATGTGTTGGTTGTCGGCTAAGTTAGATAAAGCGGTGTCAGAACTTCAATCACTAGGCCGCGCGACTGGCTGGCAAGCTAATCTTTATGATGATGCGAGTGTAGCCAATCTTATTGCGCATTTAGAGTCACTTGAAGAGGGCATTGGTTACCTTGTTAATGCGGCTGGTTACTTTAACCCTAAAGCGTTTATTGAGCACCAAGAATCGGATTACGAGCAATACATGCAGCTAAACAAAGCGACTTTCTTCATCACTCAAGCTGTCAGCAAGTTGATGATCAAAAACGGTGGCGGAAACGTGGTAAATGTAGGCTCTATGTGGGCGAAACAAGCGATCAAAGCGACGCCATCTTCTGCTTATTCAATGGCAAAGGCTGGTCTACACGCTTTAACACAGCATATGGCGATGGAGCTTGCGGATCACAACATTCGTGTGAATGCGGTGTCTCCAGCCGTAGTTAAAACGCCAATTTACGAATCTTTCATTAAACCGGAAGAAGTAGATCAAGCGCTAGAAGGCTTCAATGCTTTCCATCCAATTGGTCGAGTAGGTTTGCCGAAAGACATCGCAAACAGCATCTCTTTCCTACTGTCAGACAGTGCCGATTGGGTAACGGGCGCAATCTGGGATGTTGATGGTGGCGTGATCGCTGGCCGCAATTAATCAAGCCTAGCTTTCAATATGGGGGGATGCTTTGTTAGCAATTAGCAATTAGCAGTTAACAGCGAAGTCTCCCCCTAGCTCGTTATTCGCGTAGAATAGACATTAGCAAGACAATAATAATTAAAACAATACTTAGAGTAAGGTCGTCATTATGTTCAACATGGACTTTTCAAAGAGACTGGTTATCGAAACCGAGAAGCTAGATTGGGTTGCGAGCCCTGCCAAAGGGGTATGGCGTAAGCCCCTAGAAAGAGAAGAGAAAGAATCGGGTCACACGACTAGCGTGGTGAAATACGATCCTCAATCTTCATTCTCTGAACACCCACATCCGCAAGGAGAAGAGATCTTCGTGTTAGACGGTGTGTTCTCAGATGAAACTGGCGACTTCCCAGCAGGCACTTACATTCGCAACCCTCCTGGCAGTGCGCACTCTCCATCGAGTAAAGATGGCTGTACGATCTTGGTTAAGCTTAATCAGTTTGACGCGAGAGACTTAACTCAAGTTCGTATCAATACTCAAGAAACGGAATGGCTTCCGGGTATTGGTGGTTTACAAGTGATGCCACTGCATGGTTTTGAACACGAAAATGTTGCCTTGGTGAAATGGCCCGTTGGCGAACGTTTTCAGCCGCATCGCCACTTTGGTGGTGAAGAGATATTTGTACTTTCTGGCACTTTTAAAGATGAGCATGGCGAGTATCCAAAACACACATGGATGCGCAGCCCGCACATGAGCGAGCATTTTCCTTATGTGGAAGAAGAGACCGTTATCCTAGTGAAAACAGGGCATCTGCCATTGGATTAAATGAATGCTCAGTAAAAAGATGAGAAAGCCGCATTGTTTTGAACAAGCGGCTTTTTAGTTTTTATATGTGAGCTGACTAGTAAGCGACACCAATACGTTGGCGTGGGAACTTGCCAGCTTCTAGTTCATCAATCATCGCGATAGCGTAGTCGCTGACGGATATTTTGCTGTTGCCATCTTCGTCAGTGAGCAGTTGATCACCACCTGTGCGGTAGGCTGATAGCTTATCGCCCGGGAAGATTTCCGCAGCAGGGCTAACGAATGTCCAGTTAACCTTGTCATTAGATTGTTTGAACACTTCAAGCGCTTCACCCTGTGCTAGTGCTTCGTTTTTGTAATCTGCTGGGAAGTCAGGAACGGTCACTAACGGTACGTTTGGTGCTACTTCTAATGAGCCTGCACCGCCAACCCACAACAAGCGCTCGATACCGATACTTGGTAATGTGGCTAGCAATTTAGTCGCAGTGTTTTTTACGATGTCGTGATTACCTAGAGCACGTCCGCCAATCGAAGCGATAACCGCATCAACGCCTGTTAGCGCGGCCGCTAAGCTTGCTGCTTCATCTTGTAAATCAAATGAACGAACTTCAACATCATTGGTTTCTACACGGCTTTCATCTCTTACGACAGCAACCACGTCGTGACCACGAGATTGAGCTTCTTGAGCGATGTGACTACCAATCCAACCTGATGCGCCTAATACTGCAATTTTCATAATGTCTCTCCAATTATCTAATTTATTGAGTCGTTTTCTCGACAGCCATTGCAGTCTAATAGCTCACTAGGTTGCGATAAATATCGCAAAATGATGTAGATTGTATCCATATAGTGATCTAATAAGGTTAGGTTAGCAGCTAAACAGTTCAAGGAGAGTGTGATGGATAGGTTGACGGCAATGCGTAGCTTTGTCGAAGTGGCAAATTGTGCCAGCTTCACTCAAGCGGCTGAGCATTTGGACATGAGCCGATTGCAGGTGTCACGTCATGTTCAAGAAATAGAAGGGTGGCTAAAACAAAGGCTGTTGCACAGAACCACTCGTAAGGTGAGTTTGACGGCGGCAGGGGAAATCGCTCTGCAACGCTGTGAGAAAATTCTCCATGAAACCGCAGAGCTAGAAGTCACTTCACTTAATCAAACCGAGGATCTTTCTGGAACCATTCGAATTGCTGCACCCATTGGTTTAACTCAAAACATGCTGTTGGATGTGGTTGAACAGTTCACTGAGCGCCACCCTAATATCACGGTCGAGTTGTTTGCATCGGATCGTTTTGCGCAGCTGGTGGATGAAAGGATCGATATTGCACTTCGCTATACAGATCAACCTGACGATAGCTTGATTGCACGAAAGCTAATGGTAATTGATTCAGTCGTGTGTGCCTCGCAAGCCTACTTGGACAAACATGGTGAGCCTGAAACGGTCGAAGCGCTTCGACAACACAATTGCTTTCGTCATTTGAATGTCTCGAAGTGGGATTTCGTTAAGGATAATCAGCACTATTCGGTTGAGGTGTCTGGCACTATCAAGGCCAATGATGTTGGAGTGCTAACTCGCGCTGCACAGCATGGAAAAGGGGTGGTTCGTTTACCTTGTGACTTAGCCAACCCACTGATTGCGAATGGCAAATTGATACGAATATTGGATGAGTTTGTTTCACCGAGTAGTGTGCTGTGGGCGGTGTATTTGTCTCGTAGTTATCAGCTGCCGGTTGTTCGTCAGTTCATTGATTTTGCCGCAGAAGCTTGGTCTAGCGATATCAAATCTGGCGATGTTTGAAACTTCATAGGCAATGATACATAGCGATAGAATTTTAAAAGCTCATAAATACAAAAATCCGATATCAATGGTGATATCGGATTTGAACTCAATAATTCAGAGTTCCAGCACGCTCTCCTCTCACGAAGTCTTTACATGTAATGATGTACGGATAATCGGGTATTTATTACCTTTTCGTTTACGTCTGGTAAAGGCTGATACAAGCTTCTCGTAATGTCGGATAATACTTGGTCGTAAACTTGCGACACGACGCTAGAGATATCACTGGTTAATTCGTACATGCTATCTGCCGGTTGGGTCGCTTCGTTACTTGATGCGATCTCTGAGAGTGCATGCATCGCTCGCGTACAAACCGGTGACCCACTACTAAGAGGGCAGATAATCGATAACTGGTTGAGTTTTCTGTGTGTCTGAGAGGCGTAGAATTTGAATCTCGCGTACTCCTCAGGCTTCTCCATATCAGGGATACACATTCGTAATTTGGTCAGGATCTCCATGCAATCTAAGATCTGTTGCCAATTCATGTGGTACTCACGGCTCATGTCTTCACGCTCAGACTGAATTAGCCAGATGATCATTACTTCATCCATCAAGAACATGCTATGGCGAATTGTTTTGCCATGAATCGATTGGTTACGCACCAAGCTACGGTTTTGCCAGTCGCTGTGCATAGCGATGAGCTTGAGGTGATAGATGCGATACATAGGGCGGCTGTCAAACGACACATGGGATTGAAGCAGCTCAGATACCTCAAGTATGTTGTCGTAAATCTCGTTCACTTTGCGAATCGAGTCGCTAGACAACTTATAAGCTAGAGCATAGTGCGTTGCCGCGCGATGTTTGCGTGATAACAACAATAATTCTCTAAGCAGAACTAAGGTTTCAAACCTGTGTGATAGCGCTGTTTGTCTCTTCCTTGAGAAATGAAACAGGGCCGCAAGTACTAATAGGGATAAACCCACTGAAATAACTACAAACATATTCAACTCCTAATATTTGTATACCTACTTAGTGGTAGTGCAGACACCGTGCCAAAATAAATAAGTGTTATATTTCAGTTGCTTATGATTCCCCTGTAATTATGGATGATCAATGATGGTGCATGACTTCACCATTCTAGTGAATGTTTCTCATATTTTGCAGGATTTTTTGAGAGGTTACGCTTTTCTAACGATAGGTTGGGGAGGTTTCGGTAAGTAGAGACACTTTGGCGATCCATTTCAGGCTCGTTTCAAGCTACGGAAATTAAAAAGGCCTCACCCTATATGCTTTAACTCTAAAAGCAGTAAGAGTGAGGCCTTTCAATGTTCACTTCGCAGTGTAGTTGACTTAACGACTAAGTGTTTAGCATTGAGGGCTAAACGTTATGCAAGCTTAAGGTCGAACTCAGTGCGGTACATCACCATGTCTTCAATGGTCAGTACTGGCATGTTGTGTAGTTTGCCGAAAGCAACGATCTCTGGCGCTTTTGCCATCGTACCATCCGGATTGGTTACTTCACAAAGTACACCAGCCGATTGAAGACCAGCCATTTGCATAAGATCTACTGTACCTTCTGTGTGGCCGCGACGAGCAAGTACACCACCTTTACGAGCACGCAATGGGAATACGTGGCCAGGGCGAGCAAGGTCAGTAGGCTTAGCTGTTGGATTTGCAGCTGTCTTGATCGTTGTTACACGGTCAGCGGCAGAAACACCTGTTGTTACACCAACTTTCGCTTCGATAGTGACGGTAAACGCAGTTTGGTTTGCGCTGTTGTTATCAACAACCATAGGTGGAAGTTCAAGTTGGTTCGCTTGCTCGTCAGTTAGACACAGACACACAATGCCGCTGCATTCGCGGATCATAAGCGCCATTTGAGCATTCGTCAGGTGTTCTACTGAGTAGATGATGTCGCCTTCGTTCTCACGATCTTCATCGTCAAGTAGAAGTACGCCACGACCTTCGCGTAGAGCTTGCAGTGCGTTTTCAACGCGAGTGATTGGTTCGCCAAATTCGACAAGTAGTGAAGACTGATTCATGGTTAAACTCCTAAAATATCACCAGAATCAGGGCTGTATGAGGGATCTCAACCGAGCACAACAAAGCCTACTCATTACAAGTCAACTTTAGCTCATTATGGTTTTATCCAAAACGAAATGCACCCGCCTAAGTTGGAGGTACGAACCCAACTCACGCGGGTACGCCTTTCCAACTTAAACGAGTGTGTTTTCATTCTCTCTCATCCGGACTATAACCGTCGGCTCTGGCATCTCACCAGATCTGCTGACCTCGACGAATCGAGCGCTCGCGGGCTTATCTTTAGATTTTGCTAAGGACATACCGCCGGTGGGGAATTTCGCCCCGCCCTGAGAATAAAAATTAATAATCTGTTTTGCTTTTGAAAGCAGACCAGATGGTAATCCTTTCAATAGTGGATTTAAAGGACTGACAGCAAAGTTTTTAAGATTCTGGCCTTATAATCCGGTAAGTGTTCACTTTATCAGCAGAACGCGTCCGGTAGTCTATTAATGGGATGATGCCTTTGTCTCGTCTGGTTTCAGTGGTTTTTGCTATCTCTATGAACATAAATGGATGTTGAACATTATTGGTGCTGGCGTGGCTGTTCACCGAATCAATACTCAAGAGGTCTATTAATCGAATATTGTTACACCATGACGGCTGACTGACCGTTTTGACATAAAATTGATATTGACGATGCTAAGCTGCGATAGCATCCGACCACTTTATCTAAAAGATCTTAGCCATGACTTCTCTGTTCTCTAACAAATCCAAAGGCTTATTACTGCTCGTTCTAAGTTTGTATTCCCTCATACCCTTTTTGATCTTTGGATCTGACTTCGACCTTGGAAGTGCTGTTTTGCCTTTCTATGGCGCCTTCATAACGTTTGTGACTTACTCTGCGGGCAATCAAGGGTTCTTGGTAACACTAGCGATTTTGTCTTTAGTATTGTTCACGATGAAGTTTTCCAAAGCTAAGTTAGTCAGTCTTTGTCTGCAGCTCGGCTTGTTGTTGGTGCTTAGCTTTGCAGCGAAAACCTTCTTAAAGCATTCCACTGAGAGCCCTCGTCCTTATTCTGAGTATTTGGTAACGCAGGAAGTCGTTGAAATGCCAGAGCTGTTTTACGAGCTGCCTTTGGTAGAAAAAAATGCCGCGATTGAATCTGTGCAAGATAAGGTCAGCGAGTGGCGAACTCGTCATTGGCATGGCGAAACGGATTACTCTTTCCCATCTGGACACATGATCTTTGTCGGTGTGTGTTTGGCATTCTTTGGTGGATTGTTCATAGAGGCGAAACGCTTTTACCTAGTCGGCGGTTTGTTGGTTTGGGCTGGTGGTGTCGCCTATAGCCGTGTTTGGCTTGGCATGCATCGACCTGAAGACTTGGCGGCGTCTATCGCCTTTGCGGGTTTAATTTATTTATTGGTGCCACTGATTCCAACGCAAAAGATAGAACCGTTATTGCCCAAGTTTTTAAGAGAGGCTTAAGGTTTTAAGAGCAGCCTAAGTTTTTAAGACGAGCATAAATCTCTATTTAACAAGCAGATATTCTGGCTACTGATTGAGCCCGAGTTCTGCTTGTTTCTTTTTGGTTAGACCTAAAGACACAATTCGGTGTGACTCCGTGAGGTAGTATCTTAGTTCCTCATCCCTTTCTGATGTGCTCTCAAAAAGCTGAATCCACTTCATGCCACGAGAAGCAAAGTAGGGTGCGGGTTTATAGCCCGGCTCTTCTTTGAGAAAGTCGAAATTCTGATCGGACGCCTTGAAGATAAACGCAGGCTCATCTTTCGGTCCCCAACCACCAATCGCAAACACCTTGCCACCTACTTTCCAAACGTGAGAGTTATTCCACTGCATCACATAACTGGTTGCAGGCAGTGACTCGCAGAATGTATTGAATTCATCGTAAGTCATAGAACGTCCTTTTATCTATTGTGTTTGATCTGTGTTGGTTTTCTAAGATGTCTTTCTACTTCCCGTCTTTAATTCGCCAAGCACTAGCCAGCTAAACCCTGCCAGATTGCCGTAAAGCCACTGATAGAACATAGCAGTAATGAACCAATGCGTATCTTCTCTTTAGGGATGCTTTGTGTCGTCATCAATGCCACTTTATAACCTAACCAAGCCGCAGGCAGCAAAGGGATGGTGATGATCAAATGGTGCATGGTGAAGAAGCCAATTGGGATCTGAACAATCAACGAGATGATCGAACTAAACACGAAAAACGCAGAAAGGTTGCCACGAAGCTGATTAGCGTCTTGGTGTTGCAGTAGTAGTGCCATCGGAGGACCACCAATACCCGAACTGGTGCCAAAGAACCCAGAAAAGAAACCTGCAATACCCATCTTAGTTGGGGTTGGTTCGAGTCTAAAGGGCAGTAGGCTAACAATCACGGCAAATACCACCAATAAGCCCAACCATAGTGATAACACGCTCGTTGAAACCATCACCAACAAAGCACCACCTGCCAGTGACCCAGGAATACGGCCCAGCAATGCGATTTTTAATCCGCCAATAGAGATATTTGCTCTATGTTTAAAAGCGTTGAATAACGAGATAAACAGACCGATCAAACAGATAGGCGCAGGCACATAATCTGGAGAGACCAAAAACAGCAGTGGGGCTGCAACAATGGCCAAACCAAAGCCGATTGCGGTTTGCACAAACGAGCCGACAAAAATGAGTGTCATTGCGATAAGGACAGTCTGATCTATGTATTCCATAAGCCTGCGGATTAGTTTTAAAGGAGCGGGTGGATACTATAAATGAAAACTAAAATAATAGTCTTATTATTCAGTGAGCTTTATGCCAGTTTCGCTAGTTATAATTTCTACTATAACGACCAACAAAAAAGCGAGTGAGTATCTCAGGATGCTTCCTTTCAATACTCACTCGCTTTATTGGAACGACTTGTTTACGCTAGTGGGGGAGTCAGCATAAAACGTTAAGCCATTGCCAATTTCAGTCGCTCAATGGGCTTGTCATTGATTGGTAAATGGATAAGTGCTGCTGCAAATGCCAGCACCACCGTTGACCACCAGATTGGCTCGTAAGAACCGTAGTAATCGTAAATACGACCACCCACCCAAGCGCCTAAGAAGCTACCCACTTGGTGAGTAAAGAATACCAAGCCGTACAACGTTGATAGGTAACGGGCACCGAAGATCTGACGAACTAAGCCAGACGTTAGCGGAACTGTACCCAACCAACAGAATCCAATGGCCGCACCGAAGATAGCCGCGGTTGATTCAGTCACAGGCAGAGTCACAAACGCACCGATAACCACAGTACGCACTAAGTACAGTGCAGACATAACGTGGCGTTTGCTGAACTTGTCGCCCATTACACCCCAGAAGTAAGACCCAAAGATGTTGAAGATGCCAACGTAAGCCAGTGCCATCGCAGCGCTGCTCGCGGGTAGGTCTTTATCTGCTAAATAGCTCGGTAAGTGCGTTGCGATAAACATTACGTGGAAACCGCACACGAAGAAGCCCGCGTGAATCAACCAGTAACCTTTGTGAGCAAACGCTTCAGACAACGCTTCTTTGAGTGTTTGGTTCTCTTCAGCTTGCGCTTGTTTGTTTGAGGCTGCTTTAGGCGCTCGCATGAACAGCGCAAAAGAGATCATCAAACAACACAGTACGCCAAACACTTGCATCGCACTCTGCCAGTCAAATTCATTCAGCATGTATTGTGCGCCCGGAATTACCGCGAACATACCAAATGAACCTGCAGCCGTGGTTAAGCCAAACGCCTTAGCCGCGTGCTCTGCTGGTACAACTTTCGCTACTGCGCCAAGCACGATCACGTAACTTGTCGCACTCAAGCCAAGACCAACCAGTGCGCCTAACGAAACGTAAAGCATGCTCGATTCGGTAGAAATTGAGGTAAGAAGTAAACCCAAACCGTAAGCACATGCGCCAGCAATAATGATGCGTCTTGCTCCCCATTTGTCAGCGGCCATACCAACAAAAGGTTGGAACACACCGAACAATAAGTTTTGTAGAGCAATAGAGAAGCTGAAAAACTCTCGACCCGTGCCGAAATGCTCTGAAATTGGCATCATGAAAATGCCGAATGATTGTCTGATCCCTAGACTGATAATAAGTGTGCCTATCCCTAGCCATACCAGTAAAGGAAAACGGAAAATGCTCATTCTAATACTCTTAAATTAATGGTGGTGATGTGAGTGGTCTTGCGCTGACATGTGTTGGTCAGTCATCTCATGGTGATGTTCGTGCCCAGAATGATCATGCCCTGACTGCTGGTGGCAACCACTGCTTACGGCATGCTGAGCCAAGAGATCAATCAATGGCTGACTGTGATGCACAATAACCAAACTAATGACGAGGAATAACGTCATTCTGGCAAGTTGGGCAAAAAGAGATTGTGAAAACATACGGTGTTGACATGCGCTCAATGTTGTAAGAAGTCGCGCATCATAGTGATGAGTCGGGTATGTATCAAATGACCATTTGTGATGTAGTCTATGCGTTTTATGCATAGATTGTCGCTTGATTGGAATTGGTATAAAACGCGCTCAATAAATAAGAAAACTTGAAGCTCGTTAGTTAATAGAAACAAGTATCTAATTAAGAATGAAAGTCTAAATTAAGGCTTATAACTAGCTGTTTAATTTAAAGTTTCACAAAGCTGTAAAAACTAATATACAAACTAATCACTAAGCAACATTGCTCGTTCACTCGACTTATCTGTCAAACATCGTAAATTTGGGCATAAATCGTTTCAAGACTACTGAAACGCGATGTTAAAAGATTCAGGGAGAGTCATTCACATGGATAAAGATCATAATCTTCGCGAAAACTTACTGGCACTGATCTTAGGTAGCGCATTGGTTTCACTCGGCGTTATCTTTTTCAACCAAGTCGGTTTGCTCACCGGGGGCACGGCTGGTCTAGCGATCTTCATTACCAAAGTAACAGATTTGAGCTTTGGCCAAGTATTCTTCGCACTTAACTTACCTTTCTATATTTTGTCGGTTGCTCGTATGGGCTGGCGCTTCACAATCAATACGTTTATCGCGGTTTCGATTGTTTCGTTCGCCGTGGATCACTTGTATCACGTGATTCAAATTGCCGAAATTCATGCATTGTATGCAGCTTTACTTGGTGGTGGCTTGATTGGTACCGGCATGCTGGTGATTTTCCGTCACAAGATGAGCTTAGGTGGCTTCAACATTCTGGCGTTGTTCTTACAAGAACGTTTTGGAATTCGAGCAGGTAAGGTTCAGATGGCATTAGACTGCACGATTGTTGTGCTTTCTCTGTTCATTGTTGATGTGTCATTGGTTCTTCTGTCTGTGCTTGGTGCGATAGTCACCAACTTGATTCTAGCAATGAATCATAAACCGGGGCGCTATCAACCTGTGGTAAAAGCGGAAGCAGCATAGTTCGGTTCGCTCAAGCTCTAGATTTGCTTAAGTAAAGAGTGATTTGCAGATTATGAAAACAACAAAGCCAGCATTAATTGCTGGCTTTGTTCTATTGAAATAACGGATTCGATGTAACGATTAACACTTGCCGCAGCTGGCGTTCGGCTTAAGCTCGCAATCAATCACATTGCCTTGTTGATCAAGGGACAAGTTACAACACTCTTCAAACAGGTTCTTAAGATCAGCACGGCTTTTTTGCACGCGGGATTTAACCGTTGAATAGCTGACGTTCTGCGCTTCTGCGATCTCTTTTTGGCTTTGGCCTTTGATGTCGACCGCAAGCAGTAGCGATGAACTTTGTTCTGGCAATGCCTGAATAAAAGGTTCAATACACAATGAAAGTTTCTGCTTAAATTCAGAGTCGTGGTCTAAATCGGTAAACCACAGATCTTCAGCATCAATTTGGCTATCACGTTGTTGGCGTGCATGCTTACGGTAGAAGTCGATAATGGTGTTGTTGGCTAACTGGAACAGCCAAGCCTTAACACTGCTAGCATCTTGTACCTTATCTAAGTTCTGATAGGTCTTAATCAAGATATCTTGGAGCAAGTCGTCTACATCCGCAGAGTTGTTGACCTTTGAATGCAGGAATGACTTTAATGCTTGCTGATACTCGGCCCAGACTTGTTCGAGCTTCAAAGGTGCATTAGTTGCACTGTTCATTTACGCAACATTCGTCTTGTAAGAAATCAATCACACCTTCTAGGCACTCATACTCCGCCACGCAGAATAGAGTTCTTCCTTCTCGTCTTTGGCTGATTAGGCCCGCAGACGCCAAGCTTGATATGTGGTGAGACAAGGTAGAACCGGGAATGCCTAGCTCTTCTTGTAGGCCGCCAACTGCAATGCCTTGGTAGCCAGCTTTAACGACACTCTTATAAATGGTTAGGCGAATAGGGTGCCCCAACTCTTTAAGTGCTTTCGCAACGACTTCTAAGTTCATATTAACTCCTCAAGATTTAATTTCGATGTTAGTCGAAATGTATGTCGAATTCAAATTTAAAAACGGTGTCTGTGTAAGTTATTGAAAAACTGTGTTTTCGAAAATCATTTCGATTTTTATCGAAATAATGCTTGTTCTGGAGCTGTTTATTTCTATAATTCGAGAATATTCGAAATTAAGGGTTGGTTACTTTTCTCATAGAGCCCGACCTTCAATCCAGTTTGGAGTTAATTATGAGCAATGAAATGTTAACAATGCTGAAAGACGCACTTGATATGTTCGCTTTCTTAGCAGTAGAGCTAATTATCCTTTTCTTAGCGATCAGCTACATTGTTGGGATTCTTCAAGAGTTCCTTACACCAGAAAAGATTCAATCTATCCTGAGCTCACGTAATGGTAAGGGTTATGTAGTAGCAGCACTACTGGGTGCAATTACACCTTTCTGTTCATGTTCGACCATTCCTTTCTTAAAAGGATTGCTGCGTGCAAGAGCGGGTTTCGGTCCAATGATGGTGTTCCTATTTGGTAGCCCACTATTGAACCCAGTGATCATTGGTTTGTTTGTGATTACCTTCGGTTGGCAAGTTGCTGTGTTCTACTTCCTTGTAGCAATGACGGTGTCTGTAGTGGCTGGTTACGCACTTGAGAAGCTTGGCTTTGAGCGTTACGTAAAACCTGAAGCGTATGAATCAACAGGTTCAGCTTCAAGCTGTGGCACTAGCTGTGGTGACTCTGCTCCTAAGAAAGCAGCACCGGTTAAAGCAGAATCTTCATGTGGTACAAGTGCATGTGGCGAACCTGCACCAGTAATGGCAAAAGAGACATCTTGCTGCGATTCTAAAAAAGAAGAGCCACAAGTAACGGTTTCATGCTGTTCAGCGGATGGAAGCGCAACAGCTGAAATCGTAGAGAAGAAAGAACCTAGTCGTTGGATGAGAATTTGGTTCTCAACTTGGAAAGACTTCAAACAAGTTTTCCCTTACCTAATGATGGGTATCGCGATTGGTTCATTCATCTACGGCTTCATTCCTACAGACCTAATTGCACAGTACGCTGGTGAAGGTATGTGGTATGCGATTCCAGTAGCTGCCGTGATTGGTATTCCACTGTACATTCGTGCTGAAGCGGTAATCCCATTAAGTGCAGCTCTAGTACAGAAAGGTATGGCGTTGGGTTCAGTAATGGCATTGATCATTGGTAGTGCAGGTGCAAGTTTGACGGAAGTTATCCTGCTTAAATCAATCTTCAATAACCAAATGATTGCAGCATTCCTATTCGTTATCCTAAGCATGGCGATGGGTGCAGGCTTCCTATACAGCTTCATCTTTGGTTAATCAGGTCTGATTTCGAGATAACACCATTGATACCAATAGATAGATAATAAAAAAGAGCTCACATAGTTGAGCTCTTTTTTGTTTAGCTTATCAGTCCGGAGGCTAGAAACCGCGAATATCCAGCTCATTATTGATCAATACAACGCACTGAGAAGCAAACAGCATGTTCGGGCCTAAGCTGATTTTTTCTGTCCCTAAGCGCTTTAAGCTGTTGTAGCTTTTCTTCGGCATAGGGATGTGATCAGTAAGAAGGAAACATGGGTTTTCAGCAATCTCTGCATCACGGATAAAGTCACCTTTCTTATCCATCATGTATAGCTGGTGGTCTTCAGCCAGTTCTTTGACTAGTTTTTCAAAGCTCATAGTGCGAACGACGATTCCCGGTTCAACCTGACGAGTCTGCTCTTTGGTCATACCTTGAGAAGCATCAACCGCTCTTACTACCGCTGATAACAATGCCGATTCATGAAAGCCACCAATGTTGGTGATCTCATTTGAATCGAAAGTGATCGTACGTGAAAAGTCTTTAGTACTTTCTAATACAAGGTGTACGGTGACATTCTCACGGTGAGATTGAGCAACGAAGATCGTGTTCATCAGAGTATGAGCCAGAATCTCAGTATGAGCATCTTGCCCAACACCTTCTAAGATAAGTTTGCTCTCTGTAGGGGCTGCGCGAGCGCGTAATACAAATGAACGCATGGAATGTACCTTGTCAGTATGTGATAAAGCGAAACGGGCTTTATCAACATGAATTGATGAATAACCAAAATTGTGGCGGTATGTAACTCTTTTCTATTAATGAAGTCAAATAGAGTTGCGTATAGCGCCAACCAGAAGAACTCTGCGTATTAAATAGAGAATGACCACATTACAAGATGGTAAGGGTTGAAGCGACCCAATGTTTACGTAGATAGTATGCGCAAATTATTAGGTGACTTACATAAGGAAGTAGTCGATGAAGTTACAGAAGATCAATAAAGAAGAATATAGAAAGAAGATGAACCTGCTGTTGGTTTCGTTGGTTGGGTCACTCGCAGTGTTCGCCATTGTATTCGGAACCATACTGATCGAGCTATTCGGTTCAGGGCAATCAATCGCAGGCGAATCGACAGGTAATTTCCACTTGAACGTATTAGGTGTGATCTTATCAGTCGCATTGAATGCATTTATCGCGAGCCGTGTGAAAGGGCATGATTACTTCAAAGAAGCGCTTTATGTATGGAACCTTAAACAAATCCATAATCAAATCTATCGTAAGCTCAAGCGTATTCAACCCAAAGCTGAGCAAGGCGACCGAGACGCGCTGACCATCCTTTATTTCTATTACACCACGCAAAAACAGGTATACGACCTAGACAACAACACATTGACGATAAAAACAGTTCAGCAATCGCTAGATAACATCCTAGAAGTGAGTGAGAAATGGAGCATTGAGCTAGATATAGAGGCTTTTTCGAAAGATCTAATCGCAAAGTTTTAAGTAATACACCCATTATTGTATGAGCTTTGACCTGTGAAAGACGCTTTTGACGTAAAAGTAGACACTTAAGCAACTTTTTTGAATTTTTATCAAAAAAGGGGTTGCCATGTTTACGATGATCTCTATAATGCCGCCTCACTGACACGGCAGACGCCACAAGGCTTCAGCGGTAATCAGTAAGACGGAAAGTTCGAAACAAATTAATTTTAAAAAGTGTTTGACACTTAAGATTAAATCGCTAGAATTCACGTCCGCTTTCAAGGGTTTCTTTGTAAAAAGAAAGTTTCGATAAGCAAAGCTCTTTAACAATTTA
>NZ_JBFRJF010000013.1:0-1447 GCF_041468745.1 Vibrio sp. 10N.286.52.F8 | reverse complement strand
GTAATGGCACATACACCTTTGCGCCGAATGAAAACTTCAATGGTGACGTAAACTTCGGCTTCGATGTGTCAGATGGCACCGATACGGTCTCTGCGAACATCGATGTAAGTGTGACTGCGGTTGATGATGCGCCTGTGTCTGGTGACCTAGCGTACTCAATCGACGAAGATGGTTCGATTCGTTTAAGCCAAGAGCAATTGCTATCGCAAGCGTCAGATGTTGAAGGCGATGACCTGACAGCTAGCGACCTTACGGTTGGTGGAGATGCAACGGTTGTAGCTAATGATGACGGCAGCTTCACCATCACGCCAGATGAGAACTTCAATGGTGATATCGATATTAGCTTCGATATCTCAGATGGTACCAATACCGTTCAAGCATCAGCTGACCTAGCGGTTAACCCAGTTAACGACCTGCCAGTCCCTCAAGATCAACAGTTCAGCGTTGAAGAAGACGGCACACTCATCTTCACTGATGCAGACCTGTTAACAGGCGCAACGGACATTGAAGGCGACAACCTAACGGTTGAAGGTGTGACCTACGATGGCGGTGACGGTATCCTTACTGATAACGGTAATGGTACTTACACCTTTGCGCCAAACGAGAACTTCAATGGTGACGTAAACTTCGGTTTCGATGTGTCAGACGGAACCGATACGGTATCTGCAAACATCGATGTGAGCGTAACTGCCGTTGATGATGCACCAGTGTCTGGTGACCTAGCGTACTCAATCGATGAAGACGGTTCTATCCGTTTAAGCCAAGAGCAATTGCTATCACAAGCATCTGACGTAGAGGGCGATGACCTGACTGCTAGCGACCTTACGGTTGGTGGAGATGCGACGGTTGTAGCTAATGATGACGGCAGCTTCACCATCACGCCAGATGAGAACTTCAACGGTGACATCGATATCAGCTTCGATATCTCTGATGGTACTAACACCGTTCAAGCATCAGCTGACCTAACCGTTAACCCAGTAAATGATTTGCCAGTATCTCAAGATCAACAGTTCAGTGTTGAAGAAGATGGAACGCTTATCTTCACCGATGCAAACCTATTAACAGGCGCTACTGACATTGAAGGCGACAACCTAACGGTTGAAGGTGTGACCTACGATGGTGGCGACGGTATCCTGACCGACAACGGTAATGGTACGTACACCTTTGCTCCGAATGAAAACTTCAATGGCGACGTAAACTTCGGCTTCGATGTCTCTGACGGAACCGATACGGTGTCAGCAAACATCGATGTGAGTGTAACTGCCGTTGATGATGCACCTGTGTCAGGCGATTTAGCGTACTCAATCGATGAAGACGGTTCGATTCGTCTAAGCCAAGAGCAGCTGCTTTCTCAAGCCTCTGACGTGGAAGGCGATGACCTGACTGCTAGCGGCCTAACGGTTGGCGGTGATGCAACCGTTACTCAAAACGATGATGGCAGTTTCAC
>NZ_JBFRJF010000012.1:160834-229600 GCF_041468745.1 Vibrio sp. 10N.286.52.F8 | reverse complement strand
ACGATGATGGCAGTTTCACGATTACGCCAGATGAGAACTTCAATGGTGACATCGATATCAGTTTCGATATCTCTGATGGCACCAATACGGTTCAAGCATCAGCTGACCTAACGGTTAACCCAGTTAACGACCTGCCAGTCCCTCAAGATCAACAGTTCAGCGTTGAAGAAGATGGCACGCTCATCTTCACCGATGCAGACCTGTTAACAGGTGCTACAGACATCGAAGGTGACAACCTTACAGTTGAAGGTGTGACCTACGATGGTGGCGACGGTATTCTTGCTGATAACGGTAATGGTACGTACACCTTTGCTCCGAATGAGAACTTCAATGGTGACGTAAACTTTGGCTTTGATGTATCAGACGGCACCGATACAGTCTCTGCAAACATCGATGTGAGCGTTACGGCAGTTGATGATGCACCTGTGTCAGGCGACCTAGCGTACTCAATCGACGAAGACGGTTCGATTCGTCTAAGCCAAGAGCAACTGTTATCACAAGCATCTGATGTTGAAGGCGATGACCTTACTGCTAGCGGCCTAACGGTTGGTGGAGATGCGACGGTTGTAGCTAATGATGACGGCAGCTTCACCATCACGCCAGATGAGAACTTCAACGGTGACATCGATATCAGTTTCGATATCTCTGATGGCACCAATACCGTTCAAGCATCGGCTGACCTAACGGTTAACCCAGTAAACGACCTACCAGTACCTCAAGATCAACAGTTCAGTATTGCAGAAGACGGTACTTTACAGTTCACAGACGCGGATCTGCTTACAGGCGCGACAGACGTTGAAGGTGATAACCTGACGGTTGAGGGCATCACTTATGAAGGCACTGATGGCGTACTGACTGACTTGGGTGAGGGATCATATAGCTTTGCTCCAAACGAAAACTTCAATGGTGATGTGAGCTTTAGCTTCGATGTGTCAGACGGTACCGATACCGTGTCTGCAAACATTGATGTTAGCGTGACTCCTGAGAACGATCCGCCTGTTGCGGGCTCAACGTCCTACACGGTGAATGAAGATAATTCGATTACCATTTCTGATGCACAACTATTGGCAACATCTTCAGATATTGAAGGTGATGTATCGATAGACAGCGTGACTTACTCTGGTAGCGACGGTGTCCTCGAAATCAATGGTAACGGCACTTACACCTTCTCGCCAAATGAGAACTTCAGCGGTGAAATTGCACTGGATGTGGTTGTTGCTGATGAAGATGGTGCGACCGACTCAACGACCGCGGGCATCAATGTTCTTGAAGTGAACGATCCGCCGGTTGCAGGCCCTACGTCTTACACCATTGATGAAGACTCAGTACTTACCTTCAGTGAGTCTCAAGTGTTGCTTAACGCCTCAGATGTAGAAGGGGATGTTGAGCTTGTTGGTATTAGCTACGATGGCCCTGAGGGTATCTTCTCAGTAAATGGTGACGGCACTTGCAGCTTCGCTCCAAATGAGAACTTTAATGGCCAAGTTCAGCTTGATGTCACCATTAGTGATGAAGATGGTGCAGAAGTGGAAACCGTCATCAATGTTGACGTATTACCAATCAATGATGCGCCAGTGTCTGGTGATTTGGCTTACAACGTTAACGAAGATGGTTCAATCACACTGAGCCAAGATCAGCTGTTGTCTCAAGCGTCCGATGTAGAAGGCGAAGATCTAACCGCAAGTGACTTAACAGTTGGTGGTGATGCGACGGTTGTAGCTAACGATGACGGCAGTTTCACTATCACACCAGATGCGAACTTCAATGGTGACATTGATATTCAATTCAACATCACTGACGGTACTGACACGGTTCAAGCAACCGCCGATCTTACTGTTAACCCAGTTAATGACTTGCCGGTTCCTCAAGACCAACAATTCAGTATCGCAGAAGACGGTACGCTTCAATTTACAGACGCCGACTTACTTACCGGTGCCACCGATATTGATGGCGACGACTTAACCGTTGAAGGTATTAGCTATACAGGTGGTGATGGCGTACTGACCGACCACGGTGATGGTACTTATACCTTTGCGCCAAACGAGAACTTCAATGGCGATGTGAACTTCAGTTTCGATGTGTCTGATGGCACAGAAACAGTCAGCGCTAACATTGATGTGAGTGTGACTCCTGAGAACGATCCGCCAGTTGCGGGTTCAACCTCATACATGGTCAATGAAGACAATGCCATCACAATTTCTGATGAACAGTTGCTAGCTAACTCTTCGGATATTGAAGGTGCGGTGTCGGTTGATACTGTGACTTACAGTGGCACTGATGGTGTGTTCCAAGATAACGGCGATGGCAGCTATACCTTCCTTCCTAATGAAAACTTCAGCGGTGATATCAGCCTTGATGTGATTGTTGCAGATGAAGAAGGTGCAATTGATGAAACCACAGCAGGTATTACCGTTCTTGAAGTGAACGATCCACCAGTTGCGGGTCCAACGTCATACACCATTGACGAAGATTCGGTTCTGACGTTCAGTGAATCTCAGATTCTTGTGAATGCTTCGGATGTCGAAGGAGATGTAGAACTTGTTGGCATTAACTACGATGGCTCTGACGGTATCTTCACTGTAAATGGTGATGGTACATGCAGCTTTGCACCCAACGAAAACTTCAATGGTCAGGTTCAACTGGGTGTGACCATTCAAGATGAAGATGGCGCAACGGTTGAAACACACATTAACGTTGATGTATTGCCAATCAATGATGCGCCAGTATCGGGCGATTTGGCTTACACCATCAATGAAGATAGCTCCATCACGCTAAGCCAAGAGCAATTGCTAGCAAGAGCAGGTGATATCGATAGCGATAACTTAGAAGCTATCAATCTATCTACTGATGAAAATGCGACCATCCAACACAATGATGATGGCAGCTACACCATCACACCGAACGCAGATTACAACGGTGACCTAGATCTGAACTTCGATATCATCGATAACGATGGTGGTTCAGTTCAAGTTGGCCTAGACATTACCGTGAATCCGGTTAATGACTTGCCACAAGCGCAAGATCAACAGTTCACGATTGAAGAAGACGGTACGTTACTCTTCACCGATGCTGACCTGCTTGTAGGTGCGTCGGATATTGATGGTGATGAACTGTCGATTGAAAACGTACTCTACACAGGTGCAGATGGTGTTCTTAGCGATAATGGCGACGGCACATATAGCTTTGCTCCAAACGAGAACTTCAATGGTGATGTTCAATTCTCATTCGATGTCTCTGACGGTACTGATTCAACATCAGCTGTTATTGATGTCAGCGTAACGCCTGAGAATGATCCACCGGTAGCGGGCTCGACATCTTACACAGTCCAAGAAGATGGCCAAATCACGATCAGTGATGAGCAACTATTGGCAAACTCTTCCGATGTAGAAGGCGATGTTTCACTGTCTGGAGTATCGTACTTCGGTGATGACGGCTCATTTGTTGATAATGGCAATGGTACTTACACCTTTACGCCAAATGAAAACTTCGATGGTGATATTTCACTAGACGTTGTTGTCGTTGACGAAGACGGTGCAACCGCAACCACAACCGCTGGCATCGATGTTATCGCTGTGAATGACGGACCTGAAACTTCGGGCATTCAGGCTGAAGTCGATGAAGATAATTCAATCACCATTACTCAAGAGCAGTTACTCGCTAATGCGACCGATGTTGAAGGTGATGAGTTAACGGCATCTAACCTACAAACCAACGATCCAGATGCGACAATTGTTACTAATGACGATGGTTCATTCACTATTACGCACACAGAAAACTTCAATGGCGAGTTGGACTTCACATACAGCATCAGTGATGGTGAGAATGAAGTTCTGACGACACTCGACTTGACGGTTAACCCTGTCAACGATGCGCCAGAAGCGGGCGATGAAATCTTCATCCAAGCGCAAGAAGACCAAACAGTTGGTGTGACACTTCGTGAAGAACCAGCACTACGTTTAGACCAAGCGCCAGAAAACGGCATCATTGAAGCAAATGTGAATGACGAATGGGTGGTACTGGAAGTAGGACAAGAAGTTCCTGCAGATACCGAAGTGCGCTTTGTTCCAAGTGAAGATGCTCTTGCTGAAGGTACACACACCACACAAATCGGTACGTTTGACGATAACGCGAGTGTGGATGATTGGGGTACAGAAGTTGACCCTTATACGCGTGAGTTCTCAGATGGTGACTTAACGGTAACTGTTCAAAGTAACGATGACCCTCTTGGTGCCTGGAATGGCAACACCCACATTGGTCATGGTATCGGTGATACTGACCGCCAAGGCTTAAGTGGTGATGAGAAACTGACGGTTTCAGTTGAAGGTCAAGACATCAATGAAATCAGTTTCCACCTAGATGGTTTGGGTGGCTGGTTCATGGAAGAGTCTCGTCACTTTACAGAAGTAGAAATCAAAGCGTTCAATGAGGATGGCGACCTAATTGACTCGATGACTTACCACAAAGAAGACCGTGGTACTTTCGAGACAGATTACACGCTAACGGTTGATCAACCAGTGTCCTACTTTGAGCTCGGTACCGTGCAAGGTAATGGTACTTACGTCGTTCAAAACATGACAGTGTCACAAACTTGTCATGATGAAGCGGTGTTTACATCGATTGGTGTAGATGGCTCAGAGATTACTGAAACGGTTGAGTTGAATATCCATGCGGGTGACAACGAAATCGAGTTAACGGCTGATCTTCCGAATATTACTGTCGATACCGATGGTTCTGCCCAGTTTGCTTCGGTTGTGATTACCGAAGAGCAACTACTGGCGCAAGCATCTGATATTGATGGCGACGACCTTGATATTGAAAATCTAGAGCTAGTGGGTGAAAACTCAGAGCATGCAACACTCACCGATAATGGTGATGGCACTTGGACGGTAACACCGGATGAAAACTTCCATGGTGAAATCGAACTTGGTTACCAAGTTACCGATGGTGAGCTGACAGACAGCAATATCATCAATATCAATTTCGAATCAGTAAATGATGCGCCAATCGTTTCTGGCCCGATTGTTCTATCGACAGATGAAGATGAAGGTATCACGTTCAGTGCAGATGACTTGCTAGCGAACACCACAGATGTGGAAGGCGATACGCTGTCTATTTCTGACATCACTTACGGTGGTGATAACGGTGAGCTAGTTGATAACGGCGATGGTACGTTTACCTTCATGCCGAATGAAAACTTCAATGGTGAAATCGACATCGACTACAAGGTGTTTGATGGAACTGATGAAGTTGCAACGCATCTAGACCTAACGGTCGTACCAGTCAATGATGTGCCGGTTCCGGGTGAACCATTGCACACCCAAATGCTTGAAAACGGCTCCATGATCATCGAAGCGAAAGACCTATTGTCTGGTGCTACCGATGTTGATGGCGACATTCTTCATGTCGAAAACCTATTACTTGCAGACCAAACGCAAGGTACGTTAACGGATAACGGTGATAATACCTTTACCTTCGAACCTGCAGAAGACTTCTACGGTGAAGTGAATCTGACTTTCGATATCAGTGATGGCCAAGCAAGCGCACCAAGTACAGCAAGAGTTGACGTTGAAATTGTCAATGAAGGCCCAGAGGTTGGTGGTCCAATTGAAGCCGCTGTTGATGAAGATGGTTCAATCACTATCACTCAAGAGGATCTGTTAGCGAATGCGACGGATGTCGATGGCGACAACCTTGAAGCCGTTAACTTAGCGACCAACGATCCAAATGCGGTTGTTGTAGAAAACCCAGACGGTAGCTTCACTATTACACCAAGTGCAGATTTCTTTGGTGAGATTGAGTTTACTTATGATGTCACTGACGCGATCGAAACTGTTGCGGCTGACCTCAACCTAACCGTAAACCCTATCAACGATGCTCCAGATGTGCCTGACATGTCTTTCACTACGGAAGACGGTCAAGCGATTACCATTACCGAAGCTGAACTATTAGCACAAGCGACAGACATTGAAGGCGACGAACTGTCAGTTGTGAATGTGACGAGTGCAAGCGACACGGTAGAAGTCACAGACAATGGCGATGGAACATACACATTAACACCAGAGCAGGGCTTCTTCGGTAACGTTGACTTAGCGTTTGATGTGAGCGATGGCACTGATGTAGTTGCCGCAAACATCGACCTAAAAGTTGAGTTCGTCAACGATGCGCCAGAAGCGACGCCAATGGTGGCAGATGTCGACGAAGATGGTTCAATCCTCGTTACACAAGAAATGTTGTTGGAGAACGCGAGCGACCAAGATGGCGATGAGTTATTTGCAAGCGCGCTTGAAACTAACGATCCAAATGCCAGCATTGTAGACAATGGTGATGGCACGTACACAGTGACACCTTCAGAGAACTTCAATGGCGATATTGCATTCACTTATGAGGTGAGCGACGGTGAGCTGAGCACGTCTAATGATATGACATTGACCGTTAATCCGGTGAATGACATTCCAATTGTTGCTCCAGGAATGTACCACATCGAAGAGGATGGCAGCATCCTGTTCACTCAAGAAGATCTATTGAGTGCTGCAATTGATATTGATGGCGACGACCTAAGCGTTACCAGCATCAATTACTCTGGTGATGAAGGCACAGTCACCGACAACGGCGATGGCACGTTCAGCTTCGTTCCTGAAGAGCACTTCAGTGGTGATCTGCAGTTCAGCTTTACTGTGACAGACGGTACGGATGAAGTTGAACAAGACATTAATGTTCACATTGAAGCAGTTGCTGATGCGCCTGACTTAGTTATCACGGATGGTGATGGTGTTAACGTCGACGACCAGGCGATTTTGGTTGAGCCAGGCGGTATTGTTGAACTGAACATTGCTGCGGCACTTGTCGACCAAGACTTGTCTGAAACACTCACTGTTACAGTAGATGGTGTGCCAGAAGGTTCGGTTATTCAATACGATAACGAAGGCGTGCTGAATGACCAAGAGAACGGTATCACCAGTTACAACGACACTGAAATCACAGTAACGTTTGAAGGTGAGACGGCTGGCTACCAAAACGCTGCGGGTTACTACAAAGTAGACGAAGACGGCAACATCACAGGTGTTGAAGTTGTTTACGAAAACGCATCACAAGTTGGTGGTGGCGGCGACCTTGTTCCAGGGCAAGATCAATTCAGCTTCCAAGTCGAGGAAGGCGAAAGCTTTAACCTGTTCTTAATTCCAAACGGACATCAGCACAACGACTTTGATGCGATGCAAGACGGTCAGTACGAGTTCCGTGCTGAGGATGGTTCGCCTGCGAACATGGATACGGTTGATCCTCAACTTGTCTTTGTGGCTGCTGATGGAACCGAGACAGTGATTCAAGGCCAAAATGGTGACGCGATCTTCCATGGTGGTTCAAGCTCTCAGCTAAACCAAGATGGTATCGAACATACTCGTACTACGGTTAATGAAGACGGCGAGCTGGTTTACGGATTTGAAGATTTGTATGGCGGCGGTGATGCTGACTATTCTGACTTCAACTTCACAATCGATGTCGGTGAAGTGAACAGCCAAATCTACAGCGGTGAAGTAACGGTTGGCCCTGATGGTACGGTGAACTTACCAACAACGGCTATCGAAAATGCGTTACAAATCCAGTTACCAGAAGACTTCAATGAGCAGCTTGAAGTTCATGTAACCGCAACTGCGACAGAGTTATCGAATGATGATTCTGAAACGGTATCTCAAACCATCTACATTAACGCGACAGGCGCGCACATTGAGCACGCACCTGAAGCACTTCCGGTTTCTGCAACGGTTGAAGAAGATGGTTCAATCATCATTACGCAAGAAGACTTATTGGCTAATGCGCGTGATTTAGATGGCGATCAGTTGACGGCTCTGAATTTAGCAACCGATGATGAGAGCGTTACGATTACCGATAACGGTGATGGAACGTACACATTAACGCCAGAAGCTGATTTCAATGGCGATGTTAACTTTACGTTTGATGTGTCTGATGGTGATGATGTTGTCTCTACCAACCTAGAGCTAACGGTTTCACCAGTGAACGATGGTCCAGAAGCACAAGACCAGACATTCACAGTCGGCGAAGATGGCGTGTTAACGTTCAATGACCAAGACCTATTAACAGGTGCGACGGACATTGAAGGGGACGACCTAAGTGTTGAAGGTGTAACGTACACTGGCACAGACGGTGTCCTAACCGACAATGGCGATGGCACATACAGCTTCGCGCCAAACGAAAACTTCAATGGCGATGTGAACTTCTCGTTCAATGTATCAGATGGAACCGATACGGTAACCGCTAACATTGATGTGAGCGTGACGCCAGAGAATGATCCTCCGGTTGCGGGTAGTACGTCTTACACGGTTCATGAAGACAACTCTATTACAATCAGCAACGAACAACTGCTAGCGAACTCTTCGGATATCGAAGGCGAAGTCGCAATTGATAACGTGACTTACAGTGGTAGCGACGGTGTTCTGGAAATCAACGGTGACGGTACATACACCTTCTCGCCAAACGAGAACTTTAATGGCGAAGTTAGCCTAGATGTTGTCGTGACGGATGAAGATGGAGCGACTGAAGCAACAACGGCGGGTATTACTGTCCTTGAGGTGAACGATCCGCCAGTTGCTGGCCCTACGTCATACACCATCGATGAAGATTCAGTACTGACTTTCAATGAGTCTCAAGTTCTGTTGAACGCTTCTGATATTGAAGGTGATGTTGAGCTTGTTGAGATCAACTACGATGGCCCAGACGGTATCTTCTCAATCAATGGTGACGGTACATGTAGCTTCGCTCCGAATGAAAACTTCAACGGCCAAGTTCAATTGGATGTAACCATTCAAGATGAAGACGGCGCTCAAGTTGATACGTTTATTACGGTTGATGTATTACCAATCAACGATGTACCAGTATCAGGCGACCTTGCATACAGTGTTGAGGAAGACGGTTCGATTACCTTGAGCCAAGAGCAGCTTCTTTCTCAAGCGAGTGATGTAGATGGCGACGACCTTACTGTTTCTAACTTGATTGTTGATGGAGACGCGACGGTTGTTGCTAACGATGACGGCAGCTTTACCGTTACGCCAGATGCGAACTTCAATGGTGACATTGACCTAACGTTTGACATTAGCGATGGTACAGATACGCTGGTTGCGACGGCTGACCTAACCGTTAACCCAGTCAATGACCTTCCACAACCACAAGATCAAACGTTCAGCATCGGCGAAGACGGCATCTTGAACTTCACTGATGAAGACTTGCTGACAGGTGCGACTGACATTGATGGGGATGACCTGTCGGTTGAAGGCGTTACTTACACAGGTGCGGATGGTGTTCTTACTGATAATGGCGATGGAAGCTACAGCTTTGCGCCAAACGAAAACTTCAATGGTGATGTGAACTTCAGTTTTGATGTGTCAGATGGCACGGATACAGTTCAAGCCAACATTGATGTCAGCGTGACACCAGAGAACGATCCACCGGTTGCAGGTAGCACGTCTTACACCGTTCATGAAGACAACTCAATTACCATCAGTGACGAACAGTTACTTGCTAACTCTTCTGACATTGAAGGTGATGTGGCAGTCGATAGCGTGACTTACACTGGCGCTGACGGTGTCTTTGAAGACAACGGTGACGGTACTTACACCTTCTCACCAAACGAAAACTTCAACGGCGAAGTTAGCCTTGATGTTGTCGTAACTGATGAAGAGGGCGCAACTGAAGCGACCACCGCGGGTATTACTGTACTTGAGGTGAACGATCCACCAATCGCAGGCTCAACCAGCTACTCAGTCAACGAGGACGAAGTTATCACCATCAGTTCAGAGCAACTGTTGGCAAACGCTTCTGATATCGAAGGTGAAGTGGCGATTGATAGCGTTAACTACACAGGTTCAGACGGTATCTTTACCGACAATGGTGACGGAACATTCAGCTTCGCACCTAACGCTAACTTCGATGGCGACGTAAGCCTTGATGTTGTCGTTACTGATCAAGAAGGCGCAACCGTAGCGACCAACGCAAGCATTGATGTTCTGCCTGTTAACGATGCTCCGGTATCGGGCGACTTGGCGTACAGCGTGGACGAAGATGGCTCAATTACCTTGAGCCAAGAGCAATTACTTGCTCAAGCGAGTGATGTTGATGGCGATGACTTAACAGCGGCTAACCTAACCGTTGGTGGTGATGCGACAGTTACAGCAAACGATGATGGTAGTTTCACTATCACGCCAGATGCTAACTTCAATGGCGACATTGATTTGAACTTCGACATTACCGATGGCGATGCGACGCTTCAAGCAACGGCTGACCTAACGGTTAACCCAGTTAATGACCTGCCAACAGTCGGTGAGCCACAATTTGTGACTCAAGAAGACACCAGCTTTACCTTCACAGAAGAACAACTGCTGCAAAATGCGGGCGACATTGATGGTGATAACCTATCGGTTGAAAATGTGGCTTCAGATAGCGGTACTTTGGTTGATAACGGCGACGGCACTTACACATTCGCACCGAATGAAAACTTCGACGGCAATGTGAATGTGACGTTCGACGTGAATGACGGTACCGCGACAGTACCAGCAGAAGCGACGATTGATGTTCAATCTGTGGTTGATATGCCAGAGCTGTCGATTGCTTCTGACCTAGTGATTGCTTCAGACAACTTCGAGTCTGGCTCAAACGGTTGGAATACAGGCACAGAAAGCTCTCAAGGCTTCGAGTCGGGTGACATGCTAGGTCGTATTGGTGGAACGGGCGGTGATGAAGCCGTCAGCAAAACTTACGACATTCCAAGTGATGTGAGCGAAGTTAATATCTCGTTCAACTTCTACGAAATTGATTCTTGGGATGGTGAGTCGTTCCAAATCTTTGTCGGCGGCGAAGAGCTAACGACATTAGATAATTCTGCGTTCCGTACTCAAGATGGCACAACAACGCTTTACGATTCAGAAGGAAATGAAGTCGGCGAAGTGGTTCACGGCGTATCGCAAGGTGAGGGCTTCAGTGGTTGGAACGACCAAGCACACCAAATCAACCTAACGGTACCCGTTGAAGACGGCCAACTTGAGTTAGGCTTCGGTTCAACCTTGAACCAAGGTGTGAGTGATGAGTCGTTTGGCATCGACAACATTGAAATCACAGTGTCTGATGCGGATTACCAAATTATTGGTACCGAAGATACGCCAGTACCACTGGATATTGATGCGGCGTTAACCGATACCGATGGTTCAGAAAATCTCGCTATCTTGATTGAAGATGTACCAGAGGGAAGTTCGCTTTCTGCAGGTATCGATAACGGTGATGGGACATGGTCATTGCAACCAGGCGAGCTAGAAGGGTTAGAGTTTATCCCTTCAGGTGACTTCAATGGGGATGTGGTTCTAACCGTGAATGCGACGTCGACTGATGTTGATACGGGCACCACCGCAACGGCAACACAAGATGTGACGATTCACATTTCGCCAGCGAACGATGCTCCAGAAGTTGATGGTGATATCAGTGCCGTGACAGCCGAAGACAACAGCATCACGCTAACTCAAGAGCAGTTGCTAGAGCACGCTGTTGACATTGATGGTGATGACCTATCAGCAATCAACCTAACTACCAATGATGAAAATGCGACCGTTCAAATGAACGACGATGGCAGCTTCACCATTACACCGAGTGAAAACTTCAACGGTAATATCGAATTTAGTTACGATGTAACCGATGGGGAAGACATGGTCGCGGCTGGCCTAGACTTGACGGTAACACCTGTCAATGATGCGCCAGAGCCACAAGACCAAGCATTCACTATTGGTGAAGATGGGGTTCTTAACTTCACTGACGCAGACCTGTTAACGGGTGCAACGGATGTTGAAGGTGACGACCTAACAGTCGAAGGTGTGACATACACTGGTGCTGATGGTGTGCTTACTGACAATGGTGACGGAAGCTACAGCTTTGCGCCAAACGAGAACTTCAATGGTGATGTGAACTTCAGCTTTGATGTGTCAGATGGCACGGATACGGTTCAAGCCAACATTGATGTGAGCGTGACGCCTGAGAACGATCCACCAGTGGCGGGTAGCACGTCTTACACTGTGCATGAAGACAACTCAATCACGATCAGTAACGAACAGCTATTAGCCAACTCTTCAGATATTGAAGGTGAGGTTGCGATTGATAGCGTGACTTACACTGGCAGTGATGGTGTGTTCGAAGACAACGGTGACGGCACTTACACCTTCTCTCCAAACGAGAACTTCAATGGAGATGTGAGTTTAGCGGTTGTTGTTACCGATGAAGAAGGGGCAACAGAAGCGACTACCGCGGGAATCACTGTACTTGAGGTGAACGATCCGCCAATCGCAGGCTCAACCAGTTACTCAGTCAACGAAGATGAAGTTATCACCATCAGTGCAGAGCAACTGTTGGCGAACTCTTCTGATATTGAAGGTGAAGTGGCGATTGATAGTGTTACTTACACAGGCGCTGACGGTATCTTTACTGACAACGGCAACGGCACATTCAGCTTTGCACCGAACGCAAACTTCGATGGCGATGTTAGCCTCGATGTAGTGGTGACAGATGAAGACGGTGCGACAGTAGCCACCAGCGCAAGTATTGATGTTCTTCCAATTAATGATCCACCAGTATCGGGTGACTTGGCATACAGCATTGATGAAGATGGTTCGATTACTCTGACTCAAGAGCAGTTGCTATCTCAAGCATCTGATGTGGATGGCGATGATCTTAGCGCTGCCAACCTAACCGCGGGTGATAACGCTACAGTTACGGCAAACGATGATGGTTCATTTACCATTACCCCAGATGCTGACTTCAATGGCGATATTGACCTAAGCTTCGACCTTTCTGATGGTACTGAAACGGTTGTTGCAACGGCCGACCTTACTGTGAATCCAGTGAATGACATCGCAGTTGTAGAAGATGTCGCTTACACCATTGAAGAAGACGGTTCACTTACCTTTACAGACGAGCAACTGCTAGCGGGTGCTTCTGATATTGATGGTGATGAGCTGTCAGTTGCCGACGTGTCTTACACTGGCGCAGAGGGTGTGTTCACCGACAATGGCGATGGCACTTACACCTTTGCACCGAACGAGAACTTTAACGGTGACGTAAGTCTGGACTTCTCAGTATCTGATGGTACAGAGACGGTTGATGCAAACATCGACGTAACGGTAACAGACGTTAACGATGCACCTGTGGCAGGCGCAACGTCTTACCAAATGAACGAAGATGGCACCATCACATTGAGCCCTGAGCAGTTGATTGCTAATAGCTCCGATGTGGACGGGGAAGTGTCTCTTGATAGCGTGAGCTACTCAGGTGCAGACGGTATCTTGGTTCAAAATGAAGATGGTTCGGTAACGTTCGCACCAAACGAAAACTTTAACGGCGACATCAACCTTGATGTGACGGTTATTGATGACGACGGTGCTACCGCTCAAACCACCGCTGGTATTGAAGTTATTGCAGTTAACGACGCACCAGTGGCTGGAAACCTGGCTTACTCGGTTGATGAAGATGGTTCAATTACGCTATCTCAAGAGCAGTTGCTGGCTAACGCATCGGATGTTGATGGTGATGCACTAACCGCAAGCAATCTATCTGCAGGTGACAATGCGACTGTAACAGCGAACGAAGATGGTTCATTTACTATCATGCCGGATGCTGATTTCAACGGTGACATTGATTTGAGCTTCGATGTGTCAGATGGCCTTGAAACTGTTCAAGCTGGCGTCGACCTAACCGTTAATCCAGTCAATGACCTACCAACAGCAGAAGACCAAAACTTTACTGTTGAGGAAGATGGAACGCTAACCTTCACTGACGCTGACCTATTAGCAGGTGCTGCGGATATTGATGGTGATGACCTTTCTATCACGGATGTGTCTTACACGGGCGCAGAGGGTGTGTTCACTGACAACGGTGACGGCACTTATAGCTTTGCTCCGAACGAGAACTTCAATGGCGATGTCAACCTTGGCTTCACAGTGACTGATGGCACTGAGACAGTCGATGCTAATATTGGTGTGACGGTAACGGATGTTAACGATGCGCCGGTAGCGGGTTCTACGTCTTACCAAATGAACGAAGATGGCACCATTACAATCAGCCCTGAGCAGTTAATTGCTAATAGCTCTGACGTTGATGGTGAAGTGTCGCTTGAAAGTGTGACTTACACAGGCTCTGACGGCACCTTGGTTCAAAACGATAACGGGTCTGTGACCTTCACGCCAAACGAGAACTTTAATGGTGATATCAGCCTAGATGTGGTCGTGACCGATGATGACGGTGCGACTGCTACAACAACGGCAGGCATCGAAGTTCTGGCCGTGAACGATGGACCTGAGTCGGAGGATGTGAAACTAACCACAGCCGAAGACAGCACCATTCTTATCACACAAGACATGTTGTTAGCTCAAGCTACCGACATCGATAACACCGCAGACGAGCTGTCGGCTTCTGGTCTACAAATCGACCCTAGCTTGGGTGAGTTGCTAGATAACGAAGATGGTACTTGGTCATTTACACCAAACGAAAACTTCAATGGCGATGTGCCAATGACGTTTAACGTTAGCGATGGCCAAGAGACAATTTCAGTCGACGGCAACATCGATGTTACGCCAGTGAATGATGCACCTGAAGCGCCAATGATTGAGATGCAAGGCGAAGAAGATGTGGTCATGGTGATTGACCCGGCTTACATCGCGGATCAAGTGACAGACCTTGATGGCGACGAGATCAGCATTGAGAGCATCACAGTTCGAGCTCCAGCGAACGCGACCTTAACTCAGCAACCAGACGGCATGTATCACTTAGTGACTACTCAAGACTTCAATGGCTTAGTAGAACTCGGTTATCAAGCGACTGACGGTGAAGAAGTGGTTGATGGCTCGCTGAATGTGGATGTCATTCCGGTTAACGACGCACCATTCAACGTCGGCAACGCAATGATGACCACCAACGAAGATGGCGCGTTCACCTTCGATGCTGGCGACTTGATGAACTTGTTCGGTGACATTGATACCGCAGACCTTGTTGTTTCTCGCATTATCACCGCAGACGGTGAAGATGGCGGAGAAGTTACAGACAACGGTGATGGTACTTGGACATTCACACCAACAGGCGACTTTGCGGGTGTTTCTGACCTACAAGTTGTCGTGAGTGACGGTGAGTTCGAAACGGTTCTCGATGTTCCTGTGTACGTACGTCCTGTCGCAGATGGCGCGGTTATTTCAACTGACCATGACGGTCCATTAGTCTTCGGCGAAGATGAAACGGGTCACTTGGGACTGAACGTTGGCCTAGTCGATGATTCAGAAACACTAAGTAACTTGGTGATGACAGGTTTCCCTGTTGGATTCGAGGTAACAGATGGTGTGAATACCGTGATGATCACCGAGCCGGGTCAATACATCGACCTGTTCGACTGGGATATCTCAAACATTCAAATGACGCCTCCTGAAGACTTCCATGGTGAGTTCTTCGTAACGGTTAGCGCAACAACGGTTGATTACGGAGATGAGCCGGAAGCGTTTGAAGATGGCATCGATTCTGGTGATTTCGAAACCGTAGCGGGTGATTCCATCATCCTAACGGCGGACGACCTAATTGGTTTGGCTGAGAATGTGGATGCAGACAGCGATGATGAAGTGAAACTGGTTCATCTTGCCGACCGCAGCCAAGGTGAGATTGTCGATAATGGCGATGGCACTTGGACGTTCACACCAGCACCAGGCTTCACGGGCGAAGCAGACATTGCGTACGTAGTTGATAAAGATGGCGTGCTTCATGATGAGCAAACTGGCGTAGTCGTGAAAGAAGGTGACTCGCAAGGGAATGCAGCACCAGAAGTTAACAGCATCACAACGACGGAAATCGCAGCGGATGCCACCTTGTCGTTCACTGATGAAGACATGTTAGCGAATCTGAGCGATACAGAAGGCGACAGCTTGAGCATTGAGTCAGTAAGCTTGATGGAAGGTCAGGGCGTAATTGAGAGCGATAACCAAGGTAACTATCAATTCACTCCTGCTGAAGACTACACCGGCGATGTTCAAGTTGGGTTTATAGCGACCGATGGCGAAAATCGCATCGAAAGCTTCTTCAATGTGGATATCCAAAGTGGCGATGAAGCAGCGGCGAGCGAAGGTTATACCTTAGCTGATGATGGTTCACTAACTATCACGGATGCACAGCTGGTGGATGAGTTAGGCGTCAGTGATTCTGCACAAGTTGTTGATGTTGCAGACGCGAACGATGCTGGCTTCTTTGCCGAATCAGGTGAAGGTGAGTGGACTTACTGGCCGAACGAAGACTTCGATGGCAATTTAGCGATGAATGTTGAAGTTAACGACGGCGGTGAAGTATCAAGTCACAGCTTAAGCATCCAAGTTGAAGATGATTCAGTACAAAGTGATGAACCACAAGTCCAAGCTGCTCAAGCAACAGAAGAGCAACAAGTGGAAGTGGCTCAACAAGCTGATGACCAAGCTCAAGATGCTGAAACTGAAGACAGCGCAGCAGATGTAACTGCGGCGCCGGGCGATACTATCTCTATCTCGATTCCAGATGAGGTGAGTGGTAACGAATCGGTTGATTACGCTGATATGTCTGGCTTACCTGAGGGCGCTACTGTAAGTAACGCACTGGATAACGGTGATGGTAGCTTCACAATCAGTGGCAACTTAGAGCAGCCTGTATCTGTTGAACTTCCAGAAGGTTACGAAGGTACTAGCGAGATCCAATTCCAAGGTTACGACGAATTGGGTAGCTCAATAGACGGTGCTAGCGGTTCTGTTGAAGTTGAGGTCGATGATCAATACACCATGCAAGGCTCTACGCAAGAACAGCAACCGGACATGGCAGGTATGGAATCTGGTGGCAGCGACTGGACAAGTGCGGGAGGTCAAGACCAAGGTGTCGACTTCACGGACGACTCTGGAAGTTTCGATTCAGATTCTCAAACTGGAACCGATCAAGGCAACGACTTCGACCAAAGCTCGATTTAATCGAGAGGGCTTGGTTTTAGTCTGAACCGACATTTAGTCTAAACCGACAAGCAGATAGGGCAGCGTAAAGTTGCCCTCATTAAAGCCATGTAGAGTTATTGATACATGGCTTTTTTTTATTTATTTTTTTGTTTCGCTAAATAAACTTGAGAACAGGTAAATATGTCCTTAATTATTAGAAGGGTCCGTTAGACAGGAGGGACGACATGTATCGTTATGTCAGTTCACCGCAAGCGTCGAAGTACATAGTGCCACCGCCTCAACATCGAGAGTTGTCGAGTGTGGATGTGCCTGAGTCTGAATTAGAGATGCGAGAAATATTGAATAATTGGTTTGCTGATGGTTTAGCGCCCATTATTGAAAGTGACGATGACTACATCTCTGCGAGCGATCACGTTCGATTTGAAAAGCTTAGCCGCACCGTTGGGATGTTGTTGAGAAACAAAGATTATTATTTTGCGGCTAAACGGATTTTATCAGTGTGGGAACAAGATTGTCTTGAAACCACTTATATCAATTATCTCATTTTGCGCAGTGAGCGAGTCACTTCTTTAAGGTAAGTTAATGGTGTGGCATTTGTCATTTTTCATTTTTCATTAGGCATTAGCGACTTAGGGTTCGTGTGCTTACGATTTTTTTATTTTTCTAACGAATCAGCAAACAAAAAGGGCAAGCTTGGAGGCTCACCCTAAAGGTCTTTGTTTTGGCTTAACGTTATTTTCAACTAATTCTCAACTGGGCTACGACTTACACCCAACCATCAAATTTGAGTCGTTTTTGAATTCTTTCGACCGCTTCTTTCTGCATTTGTCTAACACGTTCATTAGAAACATTCACATCCAACATTTGTCCGACCTCAGACAGCGTTTTCACCTTGTTATCAAAGAAACCAAAACGGTGGATGAGCACCTTTTGTAATTTTGGAGGAAGTGTATAGATGATTTGTTCTAGAGCTTGGGTAAAGGATTGATCCTCACAATCTTGTTGAGGGTCTGGGATATATTCACTTTCGCATTGATCAAGCACCATAGGCGCATGGCTAGTTCCAACCGTTGTCGTCACGTCAATAAACCCGCTTAACGCCACCAGTTGATCGACGCGTTCGGCCTTTACACCTGAACTGTCTGATAGCTCAGAAATTGAAACCTCTTTACTCATTTTTTTGCTTGCATCGAGCTTTTTTGAGGCGAGGCTGTTTATTTCTTTACACACGTGGGCTGGCAATCGAACGGTTCGACCCGTGTTCATGAGTGCGGCTTCAATGTTTTCGCGGATCCACCAAACAGCATAGGTTGAAAAACGATAGCCTGGTTCTGGATCGTATTTGTCGATGGCCTTAATCAAGCCAATGTTGCCTTCCTCGATCAGGTCGAGCAGGGTGAAATTATTGCCTTTACGTTTTAGGTAACTCTTTGCGATTTTCACAACAAGGCGCAGGTTTGATTCGATCATGACATCACGCGCTTTTTTATCACCCGCGCGATTCAATTTTGCGTAATACACCTCATCTTCACGCGACAGCAGATCAATGCCAACAATATCTTTCAGATAATGAGCATAAGGGTCTGCACTGGTAGAAAATGATTCGGTAATGGGTGTTTCATCCGTGAGCCCCTGAAACGCAGCAAAACTATCGTTGTTCATTTCCTTGTCCTTATCTAGCCGACTGAACGTTTTAGTTTTTTTATTATGCCACCAAGTGATTAACGCTTGGTTTCATTAGAGTGTAGATAACAATTTCTTCTTTACCAATAAATAAAATGCAATTTCGTATGTTTATGTCACAAAAAGATCTACAAATATTTAACTATTTTGCATCTCATCAAGTGTGTTGGTTTTTCGTTTAAAACATTAAGACGGATAGTTTATAAAGCATGTGTTATACATCGGTTTATCTAGATAAATGACGTGAATTTATAGGTGTGGGTTAGAACTATAATTGAGAGGAGAAATGATGAGAAAAATGTTAAGAGTCGAGGTTCAATGTTTCCAAGCACCTCAACTCTTTTAGCTGTGTCGGCTGTTAAGTATCGCCATGCACGTTTTAATTCTATCGACTAATAAGTGCTAAGAACCTCATCGATTTGCTGATTAATGATCTTCATTTCGCTGTAGATAACCGAAAGATCATCATCTTGCGGCGCAAGCTTATTGAGTGTGTTTTGTTCTACTCTTTCCAATGCAACTGTGGCCGTTTCTTCACCAAAGCTGGCTAAAATGCCTTTTAAGGTGTGCACGGTAAAATGAAGCTTGCCCCAATCTTGTTGTTGAACCAACTCTTCGATCTCTTGTAGCGAATTGCCATGGTCTTCTTGATATGTAGACAAAACGGCGTAAATGACGTCTCTGTCATTGTCTAAATAGGCGTTTAAAGCATCAAAGTCTAGCATGTGGACTCCTGTCGGCTGAATGTTGAAAATGGGCTAGGCGGCTTAGTGGAAAAACCATACCTTGATGAATCACTAATCCATTGATTCCATTTTGGAGGAAGTTCTAACTGTAAGATTTCTTCTAGATAGTCGTCGCTAAGTTTCTCATCTATATGAGCTTTATTGACGGCGTATATATAGTCAAGTTTGGCGGCAACTGAATATGGGTAACTGTGAATGTAGTCCTTTATTTCTTGGATCGAACCCAAATTTTCAATGTTTATACACGTTGAAGGGTCGACATTTTTGGACTCAAGTTGGTGATTTATGGCTTCTCCACGAGATTTGAGACATTCCACTGTTAAATGATAAAGAGAGTACTCACCAAAGTGGGCGAGCATGGGTAATAACTGAGTGAGCAAATAAGTCGGTTGGCTGTGGAAATTGTTCGCTAACAGTGTCGAAGCTCTAATCACTTTTTTGTGGGCAATCTGAGGGCTATTTTCGATGAGCAATATGCTGCTCTGAAATAGGGCAAGGCTGGCCAAAACTTGCTGCTGTTGTTTTACCGGAAGTTTCAGGTTTACCAACTCGGTGAATTGGTTGGCGTGCTCAAGCAAAATACGTTTGTACTTTAGTTGCGTCTCGCGCTGATACGTTGCTTTTAAGGAATTAAAGTGCGCACCAATGGAATGGATGACATCAATGTCAGCAGCTGAAATGTGGGTTGCATACATCTCACCTAACTTTATGATCATATGTGTGTTATCTGCGTTCTCAGCTAAGTCGATGGCCCTGATTGCACGATGGCTGATGCTGGGAGTCATCTCAAATGCACGAATCGCTAATTTAAGAGCAGGCAGCAGCATTTTATGTTTTTCATAGATACAGCTTAAGCAGTCAATCACGCTCAATGAGAGTGGCTGTGCTATTAGAAAATTGTGGAGCTTATCTATGGCTAAATTTGGCTTGCCTAAGCTGTCGAGAATCAGCGCCTCAGCCACCAATTTGGTTGGGTGCATGTTGGTTTTGGAGTTGTTAATGACGCTAGAGAGTAACTGCCATTTCTTACCTGCAATTAAATGTTCAATCAATGTCGCTTCGAACTGAACGCTAGTACCATTAGGGGAGATCGCCAAAGCTTGAGCTAATCTCTCTTGACTGGCAATGGGATACAAATCATTCAGTTGGGTGAGTTTCTTTGAAACGGACACGGCACTTTGGATCTTTTTACCCAACGTTTGAGTATTAATCGGTTTAGAAACGAAGTGGTGTGCTTCACCTGAAAGGGCGGTTAATACTGTTTCCTGACGCATATCCCCAGAGAGCAAGATTGTCGCCACCGTATGATCGATGAGGCGATTTCGATACAGAATGCCCAACAGCTCAAAGCCAGTAAAAGACTGTTCTAAGTGGTAGTCAATGAGGAGTACATGAAAAGAGTGTGTCTCGACCGCTTTAATTGCTTTTCGATAGTCGGTCGCAATAAAAATACAGTCGCGCGAAACTCCCAAACTAGCCAGTTGCTGCTTAATAAGTATTGTTGCGCTTTTAGAGTCGTCGATGATCAAAATTCGAAGGTCTGTTGGTAAGGTCAAATCCATTTTCCTTAATACCAAATGTTATTTTTTAATTTAGGTGTCAAGTTGCACATTGTCAAGGTGCCTATATCACATACAAACACTCAATAAACTATTGGTAATTAAAGAGTATTAGATAACATTTATGAAAGCCTTCAAACGCAGGTGACTTTTACCTGATTTTAGTGGGGTTATACGTGTTTTAGAAATAAAAAAGAGGCAAGCCGATAAGCTCACCTATCTGTTTTATTGTTCGAGTTTTTATTCGAAATGTTGTTCTTTGCTTGAAGTTTTATTTACCGAAACTCTAGCGTTAATCACGCATGTTTAGAATCAATACTGCCGCTAGAGCCAAGAACGCCGTCATCATTAAGAACACATCGTTGTAAGCCATGATGGCTGCGTCACGTTGCATTGTGCCGAGCAAACTTGCTTGTGCTTGTTGCATCGCAGTTGCGGCATCACTTCCTGACTGAATGAAAAACGCTTGTTGTTGCTGAAGCGTCTGCCAACCAAGTTGACTCACTGAAGGTAGCGACTCCTTGATGTGTGCTAAGTGCTCACGGGTTTTGTTATCCAATAGCGTAGCGATAATCGCGATGCTGAAAGCGCCCCCTAAGTTCCGCATTACGTTGGTTAACGTTGATGCGTCTGGCGTGTCCATTTTGCTGATGTTCTTCATGGCAACCAAAGACAGCGGAACCATGATGAACGGACTACCAATAGCACGCAGAACCATAGATAAAATCAGCTGTTGCCCGCCAAAATCGATTGTCATGTGTGTATTTACGTAACAACTAAAACCGAACATCGCGAAGCCAAAGGTAACCAAGTACTTAGGCTTAATGATCTGTGTTAGCTTTGGCACAATTGGGAATATCAGAAGCTGTGGGAAACCCATCCACATTAGCACTTCACCAATTTCCATCGCGTTATATTGCTGAATTTGAGTGAGATACATCGGTAGAACATAGATAGAGCCGAGCAATGCCATTCCTAGAATCAAATAGGCGATACAAGACATCGCAAATTGCCCATCCCGCAATAGCCGCAGGTTAACCAATGGCTTCTTGTGTTGGATTTCGTTTATCACGAAGTAAACCAAACTCACCGCCGACACGATACTCAAGCCAATAATAAAGCTCGAACTGAACCACTCTTCACGGTTACCTTCTTCTAACACCACTTCCAAACAACCTAGCCCTAATGCCATGGTGGCGATACCAAACCAATCGGCTTTTTTCAGCGTGCCAAGGTCGAGCTTTTCATCGTCCAAGCCATATCGGATCATGGTGATCACAAGCAAAGCTGGCGGAATATTGATGTAGAAAATATAGTGCCACGAGAAGTTCTCCGTCAGCCAGCCACCAAAGGTAGGGCCAATCGATGGAGCAAAGGTCGCGGTTACACCAAACAGTGCCATACCCACAGCACGCTTGTTGACCGGCAATAACTGAATCACCAGCGAGAAAGCAAGCGGGATTAGAGCACCACCACTGAAGCCTTGCATCGCGCGGAACACGATCATCGAGGTCATGTTCCAAGAGAACGAACACAACAAAGATGAAATGGTGAAAATGGCTGTCGTCCACGTGATATAACGGCGTTTACCGAGCGCTTTAGAAAGCCAACCACTGAGTGGGATAGCGATCATCTCTGCGACTAGGTAAGACGTAGAGATCCACGAGCTTTCATCCAAGGTGGCTGATAGCGCACCTTGAATATCTTTGAGAGACGAGTTGGTGATCTGAATATCCAAGATCGCCATAAACGCGCCAATCAAGCCGCCAAATAGGGCGATCCAATGGCGTCTCGAAACCTCGTCATCATCATTTGTTTGGGTGACAACACCAGCGTTACTCATGGTCTAGCCTCGTTTATCGATGGTCGCTACCACAGACAAACCAGGAAGCAGTCGACCTTTCAACTCTTGCTGATCTGGAATAGTAATTTTAACCGGTACACGTTGAACGATTTTAGTGAAGTTACCGGTCGCGTTTTCTGGTGGTAGGAGCGCAAATTTAGCGCCAGTCGCAGGGGAGAAACTGTCTACCACACCTTCAAGAGGCTGCCCCGGGAACGCATCCAGCTCTACTTCAACCGTCTGACCTTTGTGAATACCACTTAGCTGTGTCTCTTTGAAGTTGGCTTCAATCCACACTTGGTTGTTTGGTACCAAGCTCATCAGTGGTGCGCCTGCTTGAATCAGCAAGCCTTCACGTACGCTGCGTTTACCAATCACGCCATCTGCTGGCGCGTAAACTTTGGTGTAATCAAGGTTAAGCTGTGCTTGATCTCTCTGGGCTTGAGCTTCGGTCACGGATGCATTTGCTTGTTCGATTTCACTCGCAATCACGATTAGTTGATCATTACTTGCGACAAGGTTTGCTTTCGCTTCTTCAAGTTCTGCTTGGGTGACTTTTTGTTGTGCGACCATGCTGTCGACTTCATCTTGCGAAGCATAGTTACGCTTTAATAAGCTACGAGAACGCACGACTTGTTGGATTGCACGCTCGTATTCAGCTTGTGCGGAATCAACACGGCTCTCGGCTTGATTTATTTGGCTACGTTGTAACGTTTGTTGAGCGATAAGGTTGTGTACGCTTGATTGAACGACGCTTAAATGCGCATTCGCCTGAGCAAGTGCAGATTGGTAATCACGATCATCGATTTGAACCAACAAGTCACCTTGTTTAACCGATTGGTTATCACTCACGTAAGACTTAACAATATAACCCGACACCTTCGGGCTTATATTAGTGATGTCGCCTTGTAGGTAGGCATTGTCGGTAGATTCAAAGTATTGGCCATAGCCGTACCAATATCCGGCGCCAGCTAGACCTAATGACAGCATGATCGCAGTAGCAATAAGCGGGGCTTTTTTACGTTTTTTTGTGCTTACTGATTGCGAAGCGTTGTTGTTCTCTGTCATTTTTTATTTCTCATTTTGTTTTTATTTAGATGTAACGAATTGTAAATGAATTCGATTGATTGATAAGATAGGAAAAAAGGGAAACACTGTTGCAATAATCTTACTAATTGGGCTTTGGGAGAAGTACGATGGACTTAAATGCTGTGACTGTTTTTACACAAGTTGTTGATTGTGGGAGTTTCACGCACGCAGCTGAAGCATTGAACATGACCAAGTCGACCGTCAGCCGAAAGCTAGACGAGCTGGAGCAGCACTAGGTGTGAGGTTGATCACTCGTTCGACACGAAGTTTAGTTTTAACGCCAGAGGGTGAGCGCTTTTATCAGTCGAGTATGCAGATGCAAGAGATCATGAACCAAGTTGAGTTAGAGGTTTCTGCCAATCAGGATTTGATCCGAGGGCAGTTGAATGTTGTGTTGCCTGTCGAATTGGGACATCAAGTATTAGCCACATACATCCACAGTTTCCTAAAAGAGCACCCAAACGTGACTTTGAACTTAGAACTATCGAATCGAGAAGTCGACATCATTGCGGAGGGGATCGATCTTTACGCGCAAATTGGTGAGTTGGTGGATTCGAGCTTAGTTTCTCGCTACCTCACAACATCGAAGCGTGTATTGGTAGCCAGCCCTGAGTATTTAGAACAGTTTGGTGAAATTTCTTCACCCGATGATCTTAAACCGCCATTCAGAATGATTGAGGTGGTGAACAAGGCCGCGCGTCTACCTAAGTGGCATTTACAATTAGAAGGCGGAGAGTCGATTTTGATCGATCTACCGTGTCAGTTACGGGTGAATACCATCACGGCATGCCTAACAGCGTGTGTAGATGGGCTCGGCTTGGCGGTGCTTCCTGAATTCATTTGTCGTGAGCACTTCAAGACAGGCAAGTTGATTCGTTTGCTACCTGAATATGAGATGCCGGAAGTTTCAGTAAGCCTAGTGTATGCAGACAGGCAGTTGATGCCGAAACGTAAGAAGGTCTTTATCGACTATCTACTGACTGCCTTTCAAAATAGGAAGCAAAAGTAACGGGGAAAACCTTAGCGGTTAAGTGCTTAGGCTTCCTATTATTCGTTATTGTCTAAACCGTATCGAAGCTAACTATGATCGGGCTGCCAGTCGACGACTTGCCCATTCGCCAATATAGCTTTGACCGATAGGGCAGCAATATCGACACCGTTGTAACGAAATGCCTTGTTAGAAAAGTTAGCAATGATCTTACTCCCGTCACTGAACTCAGTTTGTTGAACATCGCCGCTCTTATCTAACCATTCGGAATCGACTAACTGTTTATCCCATAACTGTTCGTGCATTGGTTCAAAGCCATCTTGATAGTGTTTGAGTGCTTTGATTCTCTGGCTTGAACTTGATAAAGCTTCATCTCTGGTCAAGTGAACCATCGGTGGTGTGTTGTACAGCATGGCGGTTAAGTCACGTTCTGCTTGTACATTAGTGAACTTAAGGCTGTCTGAATGCCAATGGTGCGTATTGATTGCTTCATCATGGAAAACGGCTTGGTAAAGTGGAATTCGATATTGTGGCGAAAATAGTAGCGACTTGTAGGGCTCTTTAACCTCGGCCGGCTTAAAGAAGAAGTCGGGCTTGTGGTCTGGGTACCAACGACCTAAGTAATAGGGAGATTGGCGGTTCTCTTTCATGTCTTTGTCTGTCCAACCAAAACCAACCGTTTCTAAGCCGTGTGCAAACGCGATGCCTTTTGTTGTTAGGCTGTTGCCGTCTTCAGAGCCTAATACTAACGAAGGTTGCTCGCTAAGCCACTTCATTCGGTTGTTGAACGCAGAAAGCATGTCTGATTCGTCGTTTGTATTGCCATTACTGTCTATAGAGACGCGGTAATCTTCACGTGCCATGGCGGTTGCATCAACATCTAAGAACAAGCTGTTGAAGTTGCCGAATCTCATAATGTCTTGAGCACGCTGTTTTACGTATTCTAAATGGCAGTTCGGGTTTAAGTAAAAGCCGTTTCCACGAAATCCTTTTTTCAAACTCCCATCCGCTAGTTCAATCGCACAACTCTGACGCATCGGCTCTGGTAATTGAGCGGTTAGCCAGTTGTCATTGAGTTTCGCAGGAATGGCTGTGTTGTAGGAATCGTAGGTGCCGACCAGATATCCGGACTGTTTTGCCAGAGCCACGGCGTTAGGTTGATAGAATGCTGGCATCCAATTATCGAATCCAAGCCACAGTTTGTTTAAGCCTGCCTTATTTAGATTAGCGACCATGTCTGAAGACAGCGCTTGTCCCCAAGTCTCTGACGAGTTTAGGTAAGGGGAAGCGTACTCTAGCAACCAGTTCTTCTTATCCTGTGCTGCTTTATATTGCGCTTTAATCGTGTTGTCTTCGAGTGTCGGATTACCAACAGGATATAACACCTGCAATGACTGGATAATAGAGTCCAACAATAGTTGTTTGTGATACTGACTGAACCAACCTTTACCCTTAGATAGTGACGACAGTTCTCTTTTCGCTTCCGCAGAAACGCTTAGTTTAGAGCCCTCTAGATACCATGTTTGCAATCCCCACCAGTCACTCACATCTTGGATGCTTAATGGGTCTTTGCCAAATAGGTAAACGTGGCTCGCGCCGATCAACTTAGTCACATCTGGATTGCGCTTTTGCTTTGCTACAAGCGTATCAGACTGGTCATTATTGATGCGCCAATCTCGGTATTGTTTGGCACCATCTAACCACGAGTCTCCGAGGGTGATACGAACAAGAAAAGGTTGTGACTGATTGAGCATCGTAAATTGGTGTGCTGCCTTCATATCAATTTTGGTTTTTGTATTTGAGGAAGCATTAGAGGATGCATCTGAAAAGAGCAGTTGATTGTTGGTTGCATTAACCATTTGATAGCTAATGAAATGATTGTTTTGCTGTACTGTCCAAAAAGGCATCTTCAAGTCTTGAGTAGTGTTACTTCCAGAATGGTTACCGACGAGATAACTTGCCCAAAGCTTGTTGTCAGTAGGCACGCGCATACCTTCACTAAACGGAAGAAATAGTGTCTGAGTTTGTTGTTCGGCAAGATCAAACCACGCCAATTCGATGGGTTTGTTTCGTTTCACCTGTATATTTGAAGGTAAGCTGAACTGAAAAGTGAGCTGGTCTTGATTAAGCTCTGCCTTAACGTTTATTCCACTGGGTACTAAGGTCCAAGTGGAGATTTTTACTGAGTCAGCTTTATCGGAAAAGCCAATGACCAGATTGGTCGCTTTCTGTGGTTTGCTATCAACGGTGAGAGCTGCGCTGTTAACGCTCAAGCCGTTCCAATCTATCTCTAGAGTATTCGATGATATAGAGACGGTATTGTTGGTAGCACTGTTAGCGTTGTCGCGAATACTGCTGCCGCTAACGCTGCTGTTACTGGTGAGCGTTATTTGGCTCGCTTGTGCATTGGATGAAAAAAGACAAGCTGTTGTTAAAGCTACAATGGCACAAGTAGAAAGATTGAGTGGGTGACGTACACTGAGCATGTCAAGATTCCGTAAAGGGTAAGTACGGTTATTACACCCAAGTAGCGCTAGTGCTTTGTCACCTATATGTCTCTATTTTCTGAATTACCTAGTTTCTAATCTTCTTATGAAAGCATTCCATTAGAAAGGGACCGCGACACGCTGCACATATTGGACTTCAATCGCACCTTGGTATTCAAACATTTCAACCGAAGCACTCAAGTGTTTGGCATTAGTCCCTAGTGGGCTTTCTGTGGGAACGGGTGCTTGCGCTGTCTTGATTGGCACCTTGTAGCCTAACAGGTTGTAGTTCTCATCGAACCATTGCCAACTCACATTGGCGTTAGGGCAGTTGTCGATCACCTTCGGTGGCGTGATCACGATATGTGGTTCGCTGAGTTTACTTTCGAGTGTTAACCATCGCTTGCTGTTGTCTAAAGCGACAACAATAGGATAGTGGTTCGAACCTATCCTTAGTTGATAAACACCAGATTCGGGTTTGATAAACATTTCACTAGTCTCAATCTCTTGATACTCATTGTTAGAAGCGAGTTGTCCATCGAGAAGGATTTTACCTCTTGGGGAAACCAGAGAGATAGGTTGTGTTTGGATTTTCGTGTCTTCACTGAGTTGCTCTGCAGCGACTTTGATTTGATAACCTTGCGATGACAGGCCGTAGCGTCGAATGAAGCTAACTTGAATGTGATGTTTCGTCTCAGTGTCTTGTCTTAGTGAAGTTCCGCATTGAGTTTGGCTCAATATCTCTTGTTTCACAGGCAGCCAAAGCTCACTATCGAGTGTTTGTTGATCGAGTGCGATTTGAAGCTCTTGCCACGCGACTTGAGGTTGTTCATCAAGCAGAGATTGATACGTATGTTGCAATGGTGTGTTGGTAAACCAAGCGGCGTGACACGCAAACGGCAAAGCGCAGATCAATGCGATTAACGAAGTGACTCTCATTATGACTCCCCAGCCAAGCGGTAACCAACGCCACGATGTGTTTCTATATTCAATGTTGGCAGCTTCTGGCGTAAGCGCAGTATGTGATTATCAATAGTTCGGGTACTAGGAAAGGCCTGATACCCCCAAATTTTATTGAGTAACTCATCTCGGTGAAACACTCGGCTTTGGTTCTGAACAAACAGTACCAATAGCTGAAACTCTTTAGGTTTTAATGTGACTGGGCTTTCGTCCAGATAAGCGATTCGTTCCGACAAGTTGATTTGGATATTTGCGTAATTTAAGAGGCTCACACCTAACGGACGTAGCTGGGTAATGACTCGAGCAAGTAATTCGTCGTTAGAAAATGGCTTAGTCACGTAATCTTTGGCACCTGCCATTAAGCCTTCTACGCGTTGCTGGACTTCCACTTTAGCTGTTAACACAATCACAGGAAGCGCTTTGAGGAGTAGCCAATTCGGCAGGTGTCGCAAGCTGTCACCGTCTTCGAGTTGTCGATCCAGTATCACTAGATCGGCGCGGAACCATTGCTTACTGGCACTCTCTGAATCCTTCGCCCAAAGGCATGGGTAACCATTGGACTCAAAGAAGCTGACGAGGCCTTGTCCAAGTAGATGGTCGTCTTCAATCAGCAGTAGGGTGTTCATAAGCTATTTCCAAAATACATCGGGTTGGGTTACGAAGAATAATGAGACGGCCATTCGCTTGCTTCATCAAGTGCTCGACAATAGTCAGGCCAATGCCCATGTTATCCAGTTCGTGCGTTTCACTTGGCGTGACACCAGACATGAGCCGTTGTATCGGTGAAGGGAAGTGCCCCTCGTCTTGTACCTCAATCGTCAGCTTGTCACCGAGTTCGACCTTTACCAAAACCTCACCTTTACCATGTTGTTTGGCATTCTTGATTAGATTATCCAAGCAGATGGTTAGCCAGTAATAGGGAAGGTTCAGTTCAACTTCACGCGCTTCGCATTGATAAGAAATATTGTGCTTTTCACAGACATGATCGAGCCACTCTTCTAATGAAGCGTTTTGCTTCAACAAAGGCTCTGACTGATCCGAACTTAGGTACACTTTGCTGTTTTTGGTGAGCTGAGAAAGCCTTTGATAGTCAGATATTAAACGCCAAACCGCACTTTGAGTTTCATCAGAAAAGTCATCGTAGCGATTTCTAAACATTTCGACGGTTAAGCCTAGGCTAGTAATAGGCGTGCGCAGTTCATGAGTAAGAAGCTGTAAAACGAACTGCCTCTCTTTTCGTTGTTTTGTTCTTAGGTATAAGACTCTAGCGAGCCCGGAAAGCAACGTTAGCAGCAATGTAAAGATCAACGTTTTCATGATCAGATTGTCATTGCTAGGCTCGTTTAAGCACACGTTACTGTAACGAAAAGTACAGGTTTCACCTGCCAAAGATACCTCTTGTTGCTCTGCGATAGGTTGCCAAACATCTAAGGGAATAGCTTTCCAGCCTTGTTCGCCACTTAACCAAAGCACATCATCTTGTTGCCAAGCGCGGTATCCATTGAGCAGTGCTTCTCTGCCTTGTGCACTTAGGCTTTCTAGTTTGTTATATAAAGGGTGCTGAGGGTTGGTAAGACTCAAAAATGGGCGTATCTGCTCGGTCACATCTGGGTAAGCGGCTAAATAACGACCAGCAAAGCTGCCACCGGCAGGGTGACGTTTGGAGTGTGCTGCAAACCAAATCGAATCCAATGTTTGTTGCTGACACAGAGCGAGCTCGAACTCGATGGCTTCATGTAATGAAGGGTTACTGCTTTCAATCGCTTGGCAGTGATCTTGTATTGACGCTAACGCTGCGATGTCGTCCCAACTGAATTGGTTGAAATCAGGATAGCGGCTATTTTCATGGAGCAGAACTTTCGGATACTGAGCCAACTCTTGTTGAGATACTAAGAGTGGGGATGATTGCCAGCTCAGTTGATACAGAGTTTGCCACTTATCTTGCAAACTTTGGGCATTGACTAGGGTTGGGAGCCAAAAGATCAAGCAAAGAGCTAATGTAAACCTGCGCATCCAATCATTCTCGTTAAAAGTCGTGGGGCGAGTCTAAAGAGTTTTGGGCGCGATTTGTAACCTGAATGTCAACAAGTGTTCTTTTAACAACAAATTGTCGAGTGGGTCATGCTTTTAAATAATAAAGTACAAATACAGTAAGTATCATTTATTTGAAATAAAATAGATAATTGTGTACTTACTGTCATTATTGGGCGAAATGAGGGGACTATACTGGGCTCATACCTAATAAGAGGAACCATCATGAAACTCATCATCAAATCAGTATTGGCAATCAGTATTTTGGCTACAGGCTCTGCTCATGCGTTCGAATTAACCAGCAACGATATTCAAGAAGGTCACCCAATGGCAAAGACTTTTGAATACTCTAGTTGGGGTTGTGACGGCGATAATCAATCACCACAATTGATGTGGAAAGATGCACCAGCAGGTACCAAAAGCTTTGCTATCACAGCTTATGATCCAGATGCACCGACTGAAAGTGGCTTCTGGCATTGGGTTGCGTTTGATATCCCTGCAACTGTGAACGAGCTACCTCGCGGTGTCGACATCTCTAAAGTCGGTGGCAAAGAAGGTCGCATTGATTACGGTACAGTTGGCTACGGTGGCGTTTGTCCTCCAGAAAAAGATGGTATGCACCGTTACCAGTTCACGGTTTGGGCATTACCAACGGACAAACTTAACCTCGACGAAAATACGCCGTCGGCTGTGGTTGGATTCACGTTGAACAGCATGGCTTTAGGCAAAGCTAAACTGACCGCAACTTATACACGTTAATAGCTTATGTACGTTAAAGCTTATACACGTACATAATAAGTAAACAAGGGGATGAGATGAATCATCAATATCAAGTGACGATCTTTCGTGCAGAGCAGTTACAAAAACTGCGTAATGTGAGGATTCTATCCCCTAGTATCATTCAGATTATTACAGGCAGTAAGCGCCTGTTTTGGAAAGATTCAGCGGCAGAGCTCTCACATTCTGAGCTGTTGTTGTGTGAGGCATCAGCTTCACTAAGTTTTGAGAACATGCCCCACAAAGGGCGCTTCTTGTCGCGAGTGTTCAGCTTTCAATTCCAACCTTCTCAGGCGATGCTTGATTTAAGTGAGGAACGGTCGAATTATCTGGGACTGCCTACAGTAAAAGCGGATCGAAACTTACAAGACTCACTCAATGCTCTGTTCTCTTTTGATACACAGAGCATGAGCAAAGAGACTCAACAGTTTTGGTTGCAGGGCTTGTACCAGCAATTAGCTGAAAAAGGGGTGTTGCATCTATTGTTTGTCAGTGCCAACGTCTCGTTTAGCCAAAAGCTCAGCCATTACCTTTCACATTCACCAGATGAGAAACATCCATTAGAGTCGGTGGCGGAGCGTTTTGCGATGAGCCGAGCCACATTGATTCGGAAGCTCAAACTGGAAGGCATGCAATATCGAGAGGTACTGGCTGAAGTTCGCTTGAGTCACGCGCTTTATCTGATGCAAAACGGACAGCAGAATGTGGCGATGTTGGCTCAGTCTTGCGGTTACCAATCGGAAGGGCGTTTTAGTCAGCGCTTTAAAGGCAAATTTGGTTTGTCGCCAAGTGAATACATCAAAACCGTCGTCAGCCATAGAGTCGCGACGCCATAGTCATTATGTTTGGCTTAAACGCTCACTTTCTTATCTCGTGCTGCCAATGCCGCGAAAATCGTGCACGCAAAGGCAACAGATGCGATCAACAGAATCGGCACACTCCAAGAATCTGTCTGAGCATGAAGCTTACCCACCAGCGTTGGACCAGTGGCTGCCAACGCATAACCGATTCCCTGAGCCATACCCGACAATGATGCGGCTTGGCTGCTATTCGATGTACGCAAGCCAACAAAAGAGAGCGCGATAATAAATGTCGAGCAGTTGGCTAATCCGAACAGTCCCACCCAAAAGATCGCAAACTCAGGCAAATACAGAAGACCAATCAATCCAACAAATACACTCGATGCACATAGAGTGATGAGCCATTGTTGATTGTCACTTTTGGCTAAGAACGGCAGTAACAGCAGCCCCGGAACCATAGTCGAAAATTGCAGAAATCCATAAATGTAGCCCGCGTCGATTTCGCTGTAGCCAAGATCGTTCAATATCTGTGGCAACCAGCCAGCCAAAGAGTAGAAGGTAAATGAGTTAAGCCCAAGCGCTAACGTTACTTGCCACGCTACGCCGCTTTTAATCATCTGTTTCATCGGCAGAGGTTTGTCTTGTTGCTTGTTATTGTTGGCTGAAGGTGAGCGTTTTCTGATTTTAGGCAACCAGATCATCAAAGCTAATATTGGGAATATTAGGTTCATTAACAGTGCTAATTGCCAACCCGTGATCGTAAATAAGGTTAGATTTGAAAACGGCACCATCAAACTTGAGCCTAACGTCGACCCGATGCCCATCGTAAAGATGTACAGAGAAGTCACAGTAGCGATGCGTGTCGGGAAGTTAACTTTCACTACTACAGGCAACAACACATTACCAATCGCGATACCAAGCCCGATCATCACCGTGCCGATATACAAGGTTGGGGTTAACCCAGCAGAGCGCAGTGTAATACCCGTAGTGATCAGAACTAAGCCTAATAACAGGCTAGGCTCTAGACCAATTCGTTGGGATATCTTGGTGACTAATGGTGAAAATAAGGCAAAAGTTAACAGTGGCAAAGCTGTTAAGAAGCCAGCAGCCGACGACGTAAGGTTGAGGCCTTCCATAACCTGAGAAAGCACAGGAGCCAAGCTCGTAAAAGGCCCACGAAGGTTAAGTGCTAGGAATAGAATCCCTAACATGACGAAAATGCTATTACGAAGAGAGGCGCTCATAGGTTGTTCTACTGTTTGCTTATGAGAAGACAGGCTAGCCTACAGATCATTGAATGATTACACAAATACCGTTTAAATAGGTTTACTAATGATTGAACCTGCGCAGTACGCGCTTAGCCAGAAAAGTCACCCATGACTGTATTAAATATCGACAAGCTCATCTCGGACTTCCCACTGCTTCAACAATTGATTGCATTGGAAGAAGTGGTTTGGTTTAACCCAAATGTGACGACTCTGGAGCGCGGTTTGCTTTATGTGGGTTTAGGCGAACAAGATATTCACGATGCGAGCATGAGGCTGCAAAGGTTTGCTCCTTATCTAGCCAAGGCGTTTCCTGAAACTCAAGCGACCAATGGCATCATCGAGTCTGAGCTTGTTGACATTCCATCTATGAAATCAGCATTGGGAGCACATTATCAGCAGCCAATAAAAGGGCGTTTGATGATGAAGAAAGACAGCCATTTGCCGATTTCAGGTTCAATCAAAGCGCGTGGTGGTATTTATGAAGTACTAACACATGCCGAGAAGCTTGCGATTGAAGCGGGGTTACTGTGTGAGAGCGATGACTACAGCAAGCTGCTCGAACCTGAGTTTCGTAACTTCTTCCAACAATACAGCATTGCGGTAGGATCCACGGGTAATCTAGGCATGTCGATCGGTATCATGAGTGCCAAATTGGGTTTTACGGTCTCTGTTCATATGTCGGCAGAAGCGAGATCTTGGAAGAAAAGCAAACTTCGTGAGCATGGCGTCAACGTTGTTGCAAATATGAGCTGCTAAAAAGATAAGTCATGATAGAAGAGTGTTGTTTATAGCTTGTACACACTCTTTCTCACCTCTAAATCCCACCTTAATTCAAACAATAACTTGCACAGATCGTTATCCAAAACACACATTTTATAAATTAAGCTTCTTAGATGTTCTAACTATCAGTTAGGTTGAGTGGCATTCAACTTGATAGGGATTGAGCAATGCAGACGGACAAAGTGATACAGACAAGACACATAAACACACCAGAAAAATTACTCCAGCGTTTAGATGCTATTGGGGAGTCTTTGGAAGCATCGGGTAAGGCTCATGCTTTGCTGGGATTGGGCTCAGTAGGTATTGAAACAGAACGACTTGATCAGTACTCAGATGTCGATTTTTTCGCAATAGTGCAAACAGGGCACAAGCAGTATTTCTTAGACAGTTTGCATTGGCTATCTGATATTCACTCAATCGACTACGCAGTGAGAAATACCGTCGATGGCTATAAAGTTCTGTACGCTGACGGAATCTTTTGTGAGTTTGCAGTGTTTGAACCCCACGAGTTAGCGCACATTCCGTTTGCTGAAGGGCGTATTGTTTGGCAGCAACATGAATTTGATACACAGTGTTGTGTTTCACCAATAAAAGAGGAGACAGACACTAATTCCCAAGATTGGATCATTGGTGAGGCTCTAACCAATCTTTATGTGGGTATGTCTCGTTATAACCGAGGCGAAAAGCTGTCGGGCAGTCGGTTCGTTCAATCTTACGCACTCGATCGTTTGATCGATCTTGTGGATCAAACTGAACAGTCTGAGCCTGAATTCGTTGATGAATTTATGTCGGATAGAAGGCTAGAAGCACGCTTCCCTAAGTTTGCCCAATTGCTACCAACCTTTACCCAAGGCTACGAGCGCACCGCTGAATCGGCACTTGCCCAACTAGCATTCCTCAACACCCACTTCGCAGTCAACCAAGCCATGTGTGACCGAATCTCTGAACTGTGTTCCAGTAAAGATTAAGCTTATAGCGTGTGAATCCTCAAGCCTAACTGACACCACCTTTCAGATGATAAGCGGCGGGCAACCTAATTGAGCTCTCGAATTATTATTCTTAAGCACTAAACCCGTACGCTTTTGTTTACTCTTCAAGACCGTGACTGTTCGTGTTTACTCCGCTTATCACTGGATGTCGTCAACCAAATAAATTACAATCGAACGATGTTTTATTAATTCGTGCTTTATCACTATGATGAGAAACTTACTCATATTCATCGTTAGCCTATTTTTCTTAACAGCTTGTTCTTCAACAAGTAATCATCAGCTAGACGACAATACATTGAGCAACGAAGACGCAATGTCGAAAAGCTTGGAAGAAGAGAGCAATATCGATGTTGCAATTGATACAAGTGCTGAGACCAACGTTGATTCTTCCCATGATTCAATCGTTAATCATCAACCACTCACTAACCTTGATTCAAATAAAGACACGATAGCTCACGCCAATGCAGAGCCAGAATCAGTGGAGCCTTCTCAAATAGAAGCGACAGAAACAACTGAAAGCGATGCTAAGAGTGGCGGTGAAAAAGGCATCGGAAGCTATTTTATTCGTCATAATAAACCGACTAAGACGGTGATTAAATCACTAGAGGGCGTGACAGATGCATTGAACGTCATGACGTTTGGGATATTTGCCACCGGTAACGGTTAAATCGTTAACTTAGAACCACAACCTAATAGATAGAATGAAACGTGAAGGCGAGCCAGATGGTTCGCCTTTTTTGATCTTCTAAATCTGGCCACCGTTCTTCCTAAGAATCGTGCTCACTTATCTGAGCGCTGAGTCAGGCGACGGTTAACGTAAATAGGAAATTATTCGTTCTGGAAGGGACTCGCCGAATTTACCCTGTTTGACTTGTTATATGCATCAAGGGTTCTAATACTCATCCCAAAGTAAGCAATGAAATCTAATCTTACAAAGACAAGCCTTATATTCACTTATGAGCATATTAAGATGTTTGCTGTTAAGTCGGTTTGGGTTTAGTTATCAATATTCTAGGGAAGAAAAATGAAGAATAAGAGTGTGTTTTTAAGTGCCGCATTGGTGATGTTGTCAGCTCATGCAAATGCATCAGACGCGAACCATGAGTCTGTATCAGATGGTGTTATCGCAGAACAAAGAGCAAAGCTTTCTGAAAATACCCAAGGACAAGGTTTTGGACCGCAAGCTCCACGAGATTTGGGTTCATTAGAAGGTAAAAATACTAGGCTGTTCTCGGATGCCCCTGATTCAACAGCGATGAACTTATGTAATATTCACTTCCATAAAAATGCTGAGCATAAAGGTGGAGAGTTTACTCAATACGCTGGTAACGGTGATGGTAAGGGATTCCAGAGTGGCTTTAAATACACAGGCAAGCTGAGTTCTGCTGAGCTGAAACCATTTGAGGGCAAGGTTTGTCCGAGCGAGCATGGTTCTTTGCATTCGGGTGACACCATTGAAGTTCACTATGTTTATTCAACGGCGCAAGTTGAACCGGGTGAAACACTGGGTGCTTGTTTTAACGATGCGATTACCAACCCGCAACTGCGTGTAGAAACCCAAGTTTACGTATTAGTGAATGACGACAAAGCACCCGACTTTGAAGCGCTCGCTAAACATTCAAAAGTGAACGGCTTACACCAAGCACCAAACATCCCACAAGATACGGGCTCAGCGATCCAATACGCAGGCTCTACAACAGGTCCTGGTTATAATGAGCAAGGTTCACCTTTCCAAGTAACATGGAGCGTTAGACCACAAGTCGCGAAAGTAAATATCGCGACAGTAGGTAGCTGGTGTGAAGGCAATGACTTTAACGAAGATCACGCCCACGGTGTGAGAAACTTGGTGGTTAACCCCGAGTTGTTATCACCCATTCGTAACGACTAAACGATTCTGGCGAACAAAATGATTAAGGCGAGCCAATAGGTTCGCCTTTTTTATGCCCTAACGAAAAGTACTTAGGTTTAGGTTTAATTAAGTCTGGTGGGTAAATTACGTGCGACACTTATTCAATACATGAGTTGTGTAAATCGTATTTAGTAAAAAACGTTCTTTACCAGAATCGAAGCTCCATGATACGTTCATGATCAATTATGTTGGGTTATAGAAAAGGACAGTCCAATGTCATTAGAAAGTGCGATTACATTCTTTATTGCCATGTTTGTATTTGGTATTACTCCGGGGCCTGGCGTCTTTGCCATTTTAGCTCGTGCTATGGTTCAAGGATGGCGAAAGTGCGTCACGCTTTCGTTAGGTATGATATGCAGTGATCTTATTTACCTTGCGCTTGCCTGTTTCGGTCTAGCAACGATTGCCGAGAATTGGTCGATTGCGTTTGAGGTGATTCGCTATGTTGGTGCAGCTTATTTGATTTACTTGGGCTACAAGATGTTTAAGAGCCTGCCTGAAGTGCAAGGCTCTGCGGAACTTGCGGCCAAACAGAGTCAGAAATCTGAACTCGCGAGTTTCGCGCAAGGCTTTTTGATTTCAGCATCGAACCCTAAAGTGATTCTGTTTTATATTTCGTTCTTGCCGACTTTTATTGATCTGACTGTTCTGCGCTCACAAGATATCGTATTAGTTTCTGCTTTAGCATCTGTTGCTCTGATGTCAGGCTTAATGCTTATCGCTGTGGGCGCGGGCAGAATGGCAGGTTTGTTAAAAACGCCACGCGCACATAAAAGGTTAAACCAAAGTGCTGGTGGAATAATGATTGCTGCTGGCTCATATTTGGCGATCAATCGATAAATACGAATCTTTAAACAAAAAGGCGAACCGATGGGTTCGCCTTTTTAGTTGGATATAAATGCCATCGTTTAAACAGAGACTTGTTTGTTAGTCACAATGGTGCAATTATTTAACGAGTGATATTACTCAGATGCATGTCTTATGATGACTATCGAACAACAGCTTTCTCGGCTGGATCTAAACTTATTAGTGTCGTTAAGTGTTTTAATCAAAGAGAGGAACGTAACGCGAGCTAACGCCAACAGATGAACAGGATGTGGTTCGAATGAACCGAGACACCTACTACTCAATGGCAGTAATTAATGTATCAAAGGGGGCGACCGTCACGTTACCTGAGATCCCTGAAGGCAAGTACATGTCGATGGAAGTGATTACTGAAGATCACCGCATTCAGCCAATGCAATACGGTTCTGGTACGTTTGATCTTTCTACTCATAGTGGAGACCACGTGTATGTCATCGTTCGTACTGATGCGACGTTCACCAAAGATGAAGTTCATAAAATCCAAGATCAGATGAGCATTGATGCAAAAGCAGACGGCAAATTTATGGCAATGCAAGTGGATGAGAAATCATTCGATGAGGTAGAGAAAAACCTTAAAATGGAAATGCCGAAACTACTGAAACGCGATGGTGCTCAGGCGACGTTTGGTATGTTTACCAGCCCTGAAGATGCTTCAAAAGAGATGTTTACCAAAGAGAAGTACGCAGTGGGCGCGGCTATCGGTTGGGGTGGCGCGCAGTTAGATGACAATATTTACGAAGTCTCTGGTAACTTCCCAGCAGACACTTGTCATCAGGCAACCTTTGATGATCCTAAGAACCAAGCGTTTTGGTCGGTAACGGTCTACAACAAGCAAGGTTTCATGTTTGGTGAAGTGGCGAACGTAAGCTCAAACACGGCTGAGAAAAATGCAGACGGCACTTACACCGTAAGCTTTGGTTGTGGTGATGATGCAGTAAACAACATCAAAACAGAAAACGATTCTGGTGTGTTTAACTTAGCTTTCCGTCATTACATTCCAAGCCAAAAAGTACGTGATGGATTCCGAGTGCTTCCTTACGTTAAAGCAGTGAACTAATGTTGCGATAGTCGTACAACGATTGATAGATACGCGCTATTACCCATGGTAGTGGCGCGTTTTTTATGGGTTCTATTTTGTTTCTTGCTTTCTTAGGTGGAGAAACAGAAAGACCAAGTCAAAAAATGGTCTAACTTTGGTTATACGCAGCGTGCCTCAGTTCAAATAAATCAATTAAACCTTCTTCCATCGATACTTTCAGTTGCACCACGCATTTGTTCGAATTTAAACCCGCTGACACCTTATGTGACAACGCTTCCAGTTATCTTTGCAGCCTCTAGATAGAACAAACACCACATACCAGTGTTATAAAAACCGATAGCCGTGGAGTTTTATGAATCCTAATTGCGATGTATAGTTACTAACAATTCATTAAGTTATCGAATCTTTAAGTTGTCAGCTGATGTGGGTGTTATGAAGAAAAACGGCTTTACGTTAATGGAATTAATCATCGTGATCGTGATACTTGGAGTATTAGCGGTAACGGCTGCTCCAAGATTTCTAGGTATTCAGGAATCAGCGAGAGAAGCGGTACTTGAAGGTGTTGCGGGTGCGATGGAAGGCGTGATCACGCAAGTGACTTCTAAAGCTATTATCGCAGGGCTTGATCCTGACGCAACAAACCCAGGTGACCAAAGTAACTATGTGATTGACTTTGGTATTGGTAGCGTTGAAGTTGATTGGGGTACGCTATGCCCTGAAAGTCAAGGAGAGTCCGGTGATAAACCATTAAAAATGCTCGATTTCCTTACCTTGTCAGATGATGACAGCTTAACGTCTGATTTCGGTAACCGACATACTGTAGTTGGTTACGATTACGATTTTACCCAAGCTGAACTAGATAGTACGAACATAACGGACGCGGATCTAGAGACGCGCCAAGGTTGCTTTGTTCTTTATGACTCTTTTGGCCGAACAAATGGCAGCCAATGTCCTGATGAAGGATGTGAGTGTACAGTCCGTATTGTTAACAACAATTGTTAAACCGCACTCTTTAACTGATTGATAGAAATTCAATAAAAAAGCGCGTTATTGCCGAGTAGCAATAACGCGCTTTTTTGTATTAGCTTGATGCTCTGTCTTAGTTTGCCAATGGAGCACTTGCTGGTGGCAAGTCACGCTTCCTAATCACGTATCGTAAGCGAATTAACATCAACGTCGCTGAAACGCTCAAGCCCGTTAGGATACCAATCCAAAAGCCTTCTTCACCCATTGCTGGAACAATGTGGTCTGTTAAGCCCAACACCATGCCCAGTGGTAGTGCTAAGCCCCAGTATGAAGCGATAGCTAAGATCATCGGGATCTTGGTATCTTTATAGCCACGCAGAGCACCATTTGCAGAGGTTTGCAGAGCATCACTGAATTGGTACATAGCGGTAAAGGTCAATAACACTGCCGCTGTTGCACTGATTACTGGGTCAGTGGTGTAAAGCCTAATGATTAATTCAGGGAACAGTAGGAACATCGCTACCGAAAGCAACGAGATTAATGCTGCCACCAAAATACCGACTTTACTGCGCTCAATCGCGCCAAGTTCATCTTTTTCACCCAAAGCGTGTCCAACACGAATCGTAATGCCAAACGAGATACTCATCGGGATCACATAAGTTAGGCTCGATATATTGAGAGCGATTTGCGCCGCTGCCACATTCTCGGCACCAATACGGCCGATCATCAATGCGATAACCGCAAAGATACTGCCACACACTGCAATGTTCATCCCGATAGGTAAACCTAACCTTAAAAGATGAAGCATCTCTTTTGCTTTTGGCTTAGCGTCTGCAAAGCTGATGATGGTTTTGTAATGATGATGGCCTTTAATGTAGGAATACAGCATTCCCGACATTAGCCAATACACTAAGCTCGTTGCCCAGCCACAGCCAACAGCACCCATTTCAGGGAAGCCGAACTTACCGTAGATAAGCACGTAGTTGACCGGAATATTTATCAACAGACCAACCACGGAAATGATCATTGGTACTTTGGTGTTGTTCATACCTTCACAGAAGCCGTTCAAGGTGTAGAACAGGGCAATACCCGGTACACCAAAGGCTAGGGCAAACGCATAGTCACTGCCAATTGGAATGATCTCAGCGGCTACGCCAATCCATTCTAAGATTGGTTTCGCACTCACCAAATAAGCGATAAGCAGTACGCTAGCAATTAATGCAAGCCATACCATCTGGAAGAATTCAACAGAGATACTTTGAAAGTCACGTGCGCCACGGTGGTAAGCGACAACAGGCGTTAGTGCCATAATCACACCACGCAGTAGCAGCAACACAGGAATCCAAAGGCTGGTGCCAAGTGCAATAGCGGCAAGATCAGCAGGGCTTACTTGGCCAGCCATTGTCGTATCGACAAATCCCATCGCTTGGGTAGCTATTTGAGTCAAAATGATTGGAATCGAAAGATGCATAAGCGCACCCGATTCACGAGTAAAAGGACGAAGTTTCGTTAGCATGGAAGTTCAAAACACCAATATAAATGCACCAGTGATGGCAGGATGGCCGGTGTGCATTTTAGGATGTGCCCCGTTGGGCGGCGACAATATAAACACCTTACCGTATAGGGTCAAGCTTTGGATCTATTGAGTTCAAGTTGCTCTGATATATACCGCCACGTCTTAGCTTCAAATCTAGTGCTGGATAACTCTCCTATTGCCACAATGCCAGCAGAAACACAAATAACCCAATTCCAAGCGTGACTTTTAAAAGTAAGCCAAGAGGGGCTCCACCTTTTGGCGCTTTATTGCAACATCCCATAATCGTTTCCTAGTTATATTGAGCTCGTGAGTTGACCTTAAACCTTCCCCTTACAGTAAGGTCAATAAGTTTATAAAACTTAACCAAATTAACCTTTCTTATCGTGTTGGATTCGTTAAGATAAATCCAAAGTCTGCGATTAGAAGTGTGAGGATAATGTGTTGATAGAAAAGTGGTTAGAGATCGATGGTGATCAGCTTTATTGCTTGTCGACTGATATCAAAGAGTCTCAGGAAACACTGGTGTTGATTCATGGGTTGGGTGAGTCGCATTTATGTTTTGCCGATGTGTTTGACTGGCTACCGAATTACAACTTAGTCATGTTCGACCTGTGTGGTTATGGCTATTCTCCTGCTTCGAATATATCCCACTCAACAGAAACTCAAGCAAATCGAATATTGAAAGCACTCGACTTATTGAGCATCCATGGTTGCTTTCTACTTGGGCACTCTTGGGGAGGCGATACATCGACGTTGATTTGTGAATACGACACGAGAGGCATCGTGCGTGGTTTCATTAATGCTGAAGGCGGACTGCACGAAGAAAGCATCATCCTATCCCAGATTATTGCAGATACATATTCTGAACTAAGCACTGACGAGTTTGCGAACTGGGTGAAAGGAGAAGGTTTCTCAAAACGTTTTCCCATGGCTTGGGGACACGGAGCAGGTGTTAAGTATCTTTCGTCAGTTAGAAGATGTGAGCCAGAGGTTCTTGGTCAAACCGCCAGTGAAATCTACGGACAACATGCGACTCAAGATATCCGTGGCGTGGTTGGCTGGGGACAAATTTTCGAAAACTTATCCATACCTAAAGTATATTTTTGGGGTGCTGACAGCCTAGAGGGTTGTGAGCGTGCGAAAGAGTTTATTAGTACGTTAGACAACGTTTCATTTGAGGGCGCAAACCACTGGGTGCAAAACGATCCGGCCAAGTTCTATGCGGAAGTAGATAAGTTTATTACTGGCGTTACAAATAGAACCAAAACTTAGATATTCAACAACGATAATAGAAAGTCTATATGTGGATTGTTGGTTAGCTGGCGCGATCTTTACCTCTCAGCTTGAAATGATTGATTCTCCAAAAACAAAAAAGCGAACCAAGTGGTTCGCTTTTGTTTATCTAAAATCTACAAAATTAGTCTTCGTAGTTGTCGATGCTTGGGCAAGAACAGATTAGGTTACGGTCGCCGTATACGTTGTCTACACGGTTAACTGTTGGCCAGTACTTCGAGTTCTTCGTTGCTTTCGATGGGAAGCAAGCCAGTTCGCGAGAGTAAGGGCGATCCCATTCTGCGCCTGAAAGGTCAACTTGTGTGTGCGGTGCGTTCACTAGAGGGTTGTTATCTAGTGGCCATTCACCCGCTTTCACTGCTGCCATTTCGTGACGGATTGCGATCATCGCTTCACAGAAACGGTCTAGCTCTTCTAAATCTTCTGACTCAGTTGGCTCAACCATTAGTGTGCCAGCTACTGGGAAAGACATAGTAGGCGCGTGGAAACCGAAGTCCATTAGACGCTTAGCAATATCTTCTTCGCTGATGCCTGTGTCTTCTTTAAGCGGACGAATATCGATAATACATTCGTGAGCTACGCGGCCGTTAGTGCCACGGTAAAGAACAGGGTAGTGAGGACGTAGTTTCTCCATCACGTAGTTCGCGTTCAGAATCGCTACTTTAGTCGCATCTGTTAGGCCAGGTTCGCCCATCATTGCGATGTAAGCCCAAGAGATAGGTAGGATTGAAGCACTACCCAAATCTGCTGCTGATACTGCGTAATCGCTGCCTTGTACACCATTTTCGATGTGACCTGGTAGGAAAGGTGCTAGGTGCGATTTAACACCGATAGGACCCATACCCGGCCCGCCACCACCGTGTGGGATACAGAATGTTTTGTGTAGGTTCAAGTGAGATACGTCTGAACCGATGAAGCCAGGTGAAGTTAGACCTACTTGAGCGTTCATGTTCGCGCCGTCTAGGTAAACCTGACCGCCCGCTGCGTGTACTTGTTCACACACTTCTTTCACTTGCTCTTCGTATACGCCGTGCGTAGAAGGGTAAGTGATCATGATGCTTGATAGGTTTTCTTTGTGCTTCTCGATTTTCGCTGCTAGGTCTGTCATGTCGATGTTGCCATCTTCATCACACTTAACAACCACTACCTTCATAGAAACCATTGATGCTGTTGCAGGGTTAGTACCGTGCGCCGAGCTTGGAATCAGACAAACGTTACGGTGACCTTCACCGCGGCTTGCGTGGTAGCGTTGAATCGCGATTAGACCTGCGTATTCGCCAGATGCTCCAGAGTTAGGCTGTAGTGAGAAATCGTCGTAACCGGTGATTTCACATAGCTTCTCTTTAAGATCTTTTGCTAGTGCTGTGTAACCCGCCGCTTGCTCTAGAGGTGCGAATGGGTGAATTGAACCAAACTCAGGCCATGTTACTGGAATCATCTCAGCAGCAGCGTTCAGCTTCATCGTACAGCTGCCCAGTGGGATCATGCCGTGCGTTAGTGAGAAGTCTTTGTTCTCAAGCTGTTTTAGGTAACGCATCATTTGCGTTTCGCTGTGGTGCGTGTTGAACACTGGGTGAGTTAGGAACTCTGATTCACGACGACAGTTTTCTGGAATTGCCGCAAACTCATTTGATGCAATGTCAGAAGATAGCGCTTGAACGTCTTCTTTTACGTCGAAGATAGCGAATAGGGCATTCACGTCGTCGACTGTGGTTGTTTCATCTAAGCTGATACCGATCTTACCTTTAAGAAGGCGCAAGTTGATGTCTGCTGCTTGTGCTTTCGCGTACAGTGCATCTGTCTTCTCTTCAGAGTTGATTGTGATGGTATCGAAGAAGCTGTTGTTTGTTAGCTCGTAACCCTCTTTAGTCAGGCCAGCCGCTAGGATAGCTGCCATGTGGTGTGTACGACGAGCGATAGTACGTAGGCCTTCTGCACCGTGGTAAACCGCGTAGAAAGACGCCATGTTTGCTAGAAGTGCTTGAGCTGTACAGATGTTCGATGTCGCTTTCTCGCGGCGGATGTGTTGCTCACGAGTTTGCATTGCCATACGTAGCGCTTGGTTACCGTGAGTATCGATAGAAACACCGATTACACGACCTGGCATTGTACGCTTATGCTTTTCACGAGTACCCATGAATGCAGCGTGTGGACCGCCGTACCCCATAGGAACGCCGAAACGTTGTGCTGAACCGATTACTACGTCTGCGCCCATTTCGCCAGCAGGCTTAAGTAGAGCAGATGCGAGTAGGTCAGTAGCAACGGTTACTAGAGTTTTGTTTGCTTGAGCTTTCGCAATGATGTCTGTTAGGTCACGAACTTCGCCCGTTGTACCAGGGTATTGAACTAATGCACCAAATACGTCTTGCTCTGGAAGTGTTTCAAGAGCGCCAACCATTACTTCAAAACCGATGTACTCAGCACGAGTTTTAACAACTTCTAGTGTTTGAGGGTGAACATCGTCAGCAACGAAGAATACTTTGCTCTTGCTTTTACCAGCACGCTTACACAGTGTCATTGCTTCGCCAGCCGCTGTCGCTTCGTCAAGAAGAGACGCGTTCGCGATTTCCATACCTGTAAGGTCCATTACCATTTGTTGGTAATTTAGTAGAGCTTCAAGACGACCTTGAGAGATCTCTGGTTGGTATGGTGTGTAAGCTGTGTACCAGCCTGGGTTCTCTAAAACGTTACGTAGAATAACGTTTGGAGTGAATGTGTTGTAGTAGCCTTGGCCAATGAAAGTACGTTTCACTTGGTTTAGGTTAGCGATCTCTTTTAGAGAGGTCAGCATGTCCATTTCGCTCAGTGGCGCAGCAAGTGTCATTGGTTTTTCAAGACGGATTTGTGCAGGAACCGTTTCGTCGATCAGTGCGTCTAGGCTAGTCGCGTTGATCGCTTCAAGCATTTTTTGCTGGTCTGCTTTATTTGGGCCGTTATGACGAGCAACAAACTCGTTTTGTGTACCCAAGTCTTTCAGTAATTGGCTTTGAAGTAATTCAGTCATGATATCGTTCTACTTTCTCTCTGGAGCCGTGAGCTAGCCCCTAAAATTAAGCTGCTCACAAGAGCAGCTTTATCGTAATGAGGTTACCTATTAGTCTTCTTCGATAGAGCTTAGGTATTCTTCCGCATCTTTAAGGTTGTTTAGTTCAGACGCATCAGACATCTTCACTTTAACAATCCAACCACCTTCATAAGGTTCTTCGTTGATTAGCTCTGGGCTATCTTCTAGTTCTTCGTTGATTTCTACGATTTCACCAGAGATTGGCGCGTAGATATCAGAAGCAGCTTTAACTGACTCAACTAGAGAGAAGCTTTCGCCAGCTTCAATTTCGTCGTCAGTGTCAGGCAGGTCAACAAACACAACGTCACCTAGCATCTCTTGAGCGTGCTCAGAAATACCGATAGTCACAGTACCGTCACCGTTGTCTTTTACCCACTCGTGGCTGTCTGCAAACTTTAGTGTATTGTCCATTGCTTATTCTCCAAAAATTTATGAGGTTTTAATTTAAATCTTAAAAACGGTTTAACGGTAAAGAGGGAAGCGTTTGCAAAGCTCTTTAACTTGCTTGCGAACACGTTGCTCAACTTCAGCGTTGCCTTCAGGGCTTTCAACTAAGCCGTCAAGAACATCGCCGATCCATTCACCGATAAGTTTGAATTCTTCAGTGCCAAAACCACGACTGGTTCCAGCTGGCGTACCTAAACGAATGCCAGAGGTAATCATAGGCTTCTCTGAGTCGAATGGTATGCCATTTTTGTTACATGTGATCCCTGCACGCTCTAATGCTTCTTCAGTTACGTTACCTTTCAAGCCCTTAGGACGAAGGTCAACCAGCATTAGGTGCGTGTCTGTTCCGCCAGTCACAATGTCACAACCGCGAGTTTGCAACACTTCAGCAAGAACTTTTGCGTTGTCGATCACTGAATCAATATAAGTATTAAATTCTGGGCCAAGTGCCTCGCCAAACGCCACTGCTTTAGCCGCGATAACGTGCATTAATGGGCCACCTTGAAGGCCAGGGAACACTGCAGAGTTGATCTTTTTGTTGATGTCTTCGTGGTTAGTCAGAATCATGCCGCCGCGTGGGCCACGAAGTGTTTTGTGCGTTGTTGTAGTCACAACGTGTGCGTGTGGTAGTGGGCTAGGGTGAGCACCTGTCGCGATAAGACCCGCGATGTGTGCCATATCTACCATAAGGATAGCGCCAACTTCGTCAGCGATTTCTCGGAACTTAGCGAAATCAATAACGCGTGGGATAGCACTACCACCAGCAATAATCATTTTAGGTTGGCTTTCAATTGCTAAAGCGCGAACCGCTTCGTAATCGATTTCAAGTGTGTCGCGGTCTACGCCATATTGAACTGCGTTGAACCACTTACCAGACATTGCAGGGCGCGCACCGTGTGTAAGGTGACCACCAGCGTCTAGAGACATACCTAGGATAGTGTCGCCAGGTTGAAGTAGGGCAAGTTTAACTGCGCCGTTCGCTTGAGCGCCAGAGTGAGGCTGTACGTTTACGTATTCACATTTGAACAGCTGCTTAGCGCGTTCGATTGCGATAGCTTCTACTGTATCTACGTGCTCACAACCACCGTAGTAACGACGGCCTGGGTAGCCTTCTGCGTATTTGTTGGTTAGGCAAGTGCCTTGAGCTTGCATTACTGCTTTAGAAACGATGTTCTCAGAAGCAATAAGTTCGATTTGTTCGTTTTGACGAGTGTTCTCTGCTTGGATTCCAGCAAATACTGCGTCGTCAGTCGCAGATAGGTTCGTAGAGAAAAAACTGTCTAAGCTATGGTTTTGGTAAGCGTTCATTGTCGAGACCTTTCATTAAGCTAATGGTGATTGTTTTTATAGTCCATTAGGTCTTACGTTGATTTCTGCATCGGTATCGTTTGCGTTATATAGGTGTATAAATAGTGCGTTGCTTCTTATTTATACGACCATAGCGTCAAAGCGATCGTTGTAGGGGCAATGCAGCACGAATTGTTTCCCAAAAAGTTCGGGTAAAAAACAGCTCTTACAAATGTTAAATCTATCATTTGCTGCAAGCTGAAGTAGCATCTCTTCATCTAACAAGTCGATAACATAGCTCCGATAAAATCAATTTTCAACAAAAATTTCCAATAGGAAACAACTTTTCTTGTTTTGCTACGGGGAGCACGCTTTATTTCTCTGTGTGCTCTTTAATCAACAAAGCGCTTCATGCAACAATGAAATTAATAGACAGGAAGCAAGAAATTAATGAGGGACCTATGTCAGAAGACATTTATGATGAGTACCCATCTTTAACGTTGGCGAAAGAGACGTTAGATCAGAATATCGAACCACTTAGGCTCGGCCAGCGTATTAAAGATATCCGCAGCAAGCTGGGCATTACGTTAGAAGAGGCGAGCCAACGTACTGGTTTGGCGCGCTCTACGCTGAGTAAAATCGAGAACGAACAAATCTCACCGACGTTCCAAGCGATGCAGAAATTGGCTATGGGTTTGCAAATTGATATGCCGCAACTCTTTGAGCCACCAAGAAAAAAGGTTGCCACAGGACGTCGTGACTTAACTAAAGCAGGTCAGGGTAAACCTCACCCAACTCCGACTTACGAGCATGAACTGCTCGCGACAGAACTTTCGAATAAGAAGATGATGCCGTTCAAGAGCCGAGTGAGAGCACGCACCTTTGAAGAGTATAACGATTGGGTTCGCCACGATGGTGAGGAGTTCTTGATGGTGATCTCTGGTGATGTGATGTTCTACTCAGAATTCTATGAGCCGGTACCCATGAGCGAAGGTGACAGCATGTATTACGACGCCAACATGGGGCATATGTTGATTTCTACTAGTACAGAAGATGCACTGATTTTGTGGGTGACTGCAAAATAAGTTAACAAAGTTATAATTTCTTATAGTGAATGCAAACGTTTGCTTTTGTTTCTAACGTTTGCCAAAAGACGCGATGTTGGTGTGAAAAGCATCAATATCGCGTTTTTGTATGCGACTGAAAGTTGTTTTTAAATTGTTAAATATCACATTTTGAGCTGTTTTAATCTTGTTAAGGGTGTAAAACTGACTCAGGCTTGTTTACTATAGTGAACACGGTTTACTCATGTTGATTGAAGTTTACTGAAGTGAATTCTTAGAAAGTGAGTCGTATAGCTTTTATACAGAAGCCTCTTTTTATATCGCTAGTAATAAAAGCCTATATAGAAGACATCACTTTTTACTATCTACTGTTTCTAACGTTAACCCATATCGTTAGAGGCGACTCTAAATAGAGATATAAGCGGCAGATTCGATTTGGAAAGCCTGCAACGCTTCATGGAGAATAAAATGACTCAAGAACACGCTAATCAAGACCTACTAAAAACACCTCTGCATGCACTTCACGTTGAAGTCGGCGCAAAAATGGTTCCTTTTGCTGGCTACGACATGCCAGTTCAGTATCCACTAGGTGTAAAGAAAGAGCACTTACACACTCGTGACGCTGCTGGTCTTTTTGATGTTTCTCACATGGGGCAACTGCGTCTACACGGTGAAAATGCAGCCGCTGTTTTAGAATCTCTGGTTCCAGTAGATATTATCGACCTGCCTTCTGGTAAGCAGCGCTACGCCTTCTTTACTAATGAACAGGGCGGCATCATGGATGATCTTATGGTTGCTAACCTTGGCGATCACCTATTTGTTGTTGTGAACGCGGCGTGTAAAACACAAGATATCGACCACCTAACGGCTCACCTTCCTGCAGACGTAAAAATGGAAGTGATTGATGACCGCGCTCTATTAGCACTTCAAGGTCCGAAAGCGTCTGAAGTTCTGGCTCGTTTCCAACCAAGCGTTGCAGACATGCTGTTCATGGATGTTCAAAAAGTCGATATCGACGGCGTAGAGTGCATCGTAAGCCGCAGTGGTTATACCGGTGAAGATGGCTACGAAATCTCAGTACCGAACGATCACGCTGAAGCACTTGCTCGTAAACTAACATCAGAAGCAGAAGTAGAGTGGATTGGCCTTGGTGCTCGTGACTCACTTCGTCTTGAGTGTGGTCTATGTCTGTACGGTCACGATCTAGATACAACAACAACGCCGGTAGAAGCTAGCCTTTTATGGGGTATCCAAAAAGTGCGTCGTACTGACGGTGAACGTGCAGGCGGTTTCCCTGGCGCTGATATCATCCTTGAGCAAATCGCGACTAAAGACGTTCAACGCAAGCGTGTTGGTCTTGTTGGTCAGACTAAAGCACCAGTACGTGAAGGCGCTGAGCTGTTCGATGCTGAAGACAACAAGATTGGCGTTGTAACAAGTGGTACTGCGGGTCCTAACGCGGGCAAGCCTGTTTCTATGGCTTACGTTCGTACTGACCTAGCGGTTATTGGCACTGAAGTATTCGCTGAAGTTCGTGGCAAGAAGCTACCAATGACAGTAGAAAAAATGCCATTCGTACCTCAGCGTTACTATCGTGGCTAATCTCTTTTAAGAGAAACCACTAAGCTAAATGAAAGCCTATTGTTTGCTTCTCTTTATTGGGAAGCCTAACGGTAGGCTTTTTTGATTTTGGTAGCGTATGTCTTTGGTAACGTATTGCTTTTAACGTTACCCACTAACAACGGTTACTTAAAATTCGTTTATAAAATGAGATATGTGGCGATATCGTTACAAATACTTACTATAATCACGATTGTGACGTGTTATGGTGACGATTCATCATTTTTGTAAATAAGTAGTAGGGGTTACAAGGAGTTAACTATGAACGTAAACCATACAATGAGTCCGGTTCGTAAAGCCGTTTTAGGGCTTTTAGCGCCATTAATTTACACATCAAGTGTTATGGCAACGGAAAACACGGACGAAAGTACTCCTGATTTGGGTGTAACACCCTATATTGTGAATGGTAGCGACGCTTCAGTCACGGAATTTCCTTCGATGGCAAGCTTGTTCATTGATCGTATTGATTATGACGGTGTTTACTCAACAGGCCCTTACTGTGGTGCGACAATTTTAGATAACTATCATGTACTGACTGCTGCACACTGTATTTATGGTGATGAGAATGCTCAACTTTTCACGGTAGTTGTTCCTCAATTGGAAGATACTTCTCTATTCCCTAACGGTAGCATCCAGAAAGTACGAGTATCTGAGGTGTATTATCGAACGGATTATTCAAACAGTATCAATCAACTATTAAGAAATGATATTGCGATTTTAAAGTTAGAAGCTTCTCTTAACCTTCAATCCTCAGCTGAAACTGTTATCCCTCAATTTGATACATACCTTAATGCTGCGAATGATTTCGTTGCAGTTGGCCATGGTGACATCGAGACTGATGTTGATGGTACGACATTGCTACAACAAGTTGACCTGACATATGTTGATACTCTTAATTGTAAAGCTGTTTTCGGTCCGTTAGTCACTGATAAACAAATTTGTTTCAACGGTAACGGACCGAATAATGGCTTATACGGGGGTACATGCCAAGGCGATTCTGGTGGTCCGGTGTTTTGGAAAAATGGCTCTACATATGAACAGGTCGGTATAACGAGTTTTGGGCCGACTACTTGCGGTGATGACATCGGCGTAACATCTGTATTTACAGAGGTATATGATTATAAAGATTGGATTACGGATGTAACTAAAGGGGTAAATGATAGCACGGAAACTGTCCAGTTTACCGCGACAGAGGCAAAACGAGTTGCTGTTGCTGGGACAAGTGCGTCAACTGGCTCTGGTAGCAGTGGCGGAGGTATTTCATTTGGTTTGCTAGGGATGCTGATGTTGATTGCTGGTGTTAGAAAAGCAGTTAAACGTTAGATCTTCAATGTTTTGAACAAGTCGACGCTTTATTTAAAGATAGCGTCGACTTTTTATTTTTTACTTTTGCAGGTGTGCAGTTGGTTAGTTGCTTGTAGAACTAGTTACTCAGCTCGATAACCGCTTTACGGCTGTATCTTTCTAAAATCTCATCCATCTCTTTTATCGCAGCATTGATGCTTTTAATCCCACCTTGAGCCACACCTTTTTCATTTTCGTTCAATGCAGAAAAAGCTTGCTTTAATTCCTTACCTTCCAACATGTTCCCGTGCAGCAACACCTCTTTGTACGTGAGTAGCTTATGTTGTATTGCAATAATTTCTGGGCGGGGATTGTTTGATTCTAATGCGTGACTAATGCAAGGAAATGCCAATGTATAGCGATTCGCAATTTCCAATTTGACGTCTTTCTTATTCGCAATATGCAATTTTTATTATTTCCCAACACTTGAATACTCAAGTTACCTAGCCTGTACGTTCACAACTGATATCAGTGTGAAGGTTTATGAAACGTAACGGTTTTATCAAGCGAATAATATGCCTTTGATAGCTTATGTAAACCATCACAAGTCAATATGGTCTGCTTCTTGCTGAATTTAGGACATAACTGTCTTTTGAGGATGAGCTTATGTCACAAGAACCCATAATATTGGCGCTGATTGAGCGTAGGAAACAAGCCAACTTGTCTCAAGAAAAGTTAGCCTCGAGTGCAGGAATGAGCTTAAAAACCTATCAAAGGATTGAACGCGGAGAGGCGGACATCAAGATGTCTCAGTATCGTTCAATCACTAGAACCTTAAAAGTGACGGATTTGGATGTGGTGCTTGATATTGTTGGCGCATCACAAGTAACAGCGGAAGATGTAGCTGCGGTCAGTCGTCTGCTGACCAGCGAAGAGCGCCTGTTGTTGATCAAGCTGATTTTGTCGGTCAAAAAGAAGCAGTAGTCTTTCTTTCAAATAAACAGCGTAATAGATCGATTCGTTAGTCAAATTGACAGATACTTCTAGGGTAATGTGTTCTCTGAGGGCATGAAGCCATCAGCTCACTCTTCCACGCAGCTGTTTGGTGGTGCTTCTTTGTTTTTTGCTTTCTAAACGTCTTTTCTGAGAGCCACGCGTCGGCTTAGTTGCTCGTCTTACTTTTTGAACCTTTGTCGCTTCCAAGATCAATTCTTTCAAGCGCACTAAAGCATCATCTCGGTTTTGTTCCTGAGTTCTATACTGTTGCGCTTTAATGATAATCACACCGTCTTTGGTGATGCGGCTATCTTTGTGTGCGAGGAGCTTTTCTTTATAGAAGTCAGGTAGGGTAGAGTGCTTGATATCAAAACGTAAATGTATCGCGCTCGATACTTTATTGACGTTCTGACCGCCGGCTCCTTGTGCTCTGATCGCTGTTAACTGGAGTTCCCAGTCTTGAATCGAAACAGAGTTAGATATTTGTAACATAAACATCCATTTTGAACGGTAATATGGCGCCATGATACTGAATATTGGTTATGGTATCAGTAACTTTATTTAAGAGTGGTAGTAGTGATGAAAATAGATTTAACGGCATATGAAGGATTAATCTTTGATATGGACGGTACGTTGATCGATACAATGCCTGCACATGTAAAGGCGTGGGAGCGAACGGCTGAAGAGTTTGGCTTTCATTTTGAAGCGTCTTGGCTGCATAGCTTAGGTGGCATGCCGAGTTATAAGATAGCCGGTGAGGTGAACAGCAAATACGGTTTATCGCTCGACCCACAAGCGGTTTCTACGTTTAAAATGGCGTCGTTTGCGGCTATCGAAGACAAAGGAGACGTTATCCCTTGTACTCACTCTCTGTTGTTAGAGCATCTGGGTAACAAGAAGATTGCAGTCGGAACGGGCAGTCAACGTAAAAGTGCCGAACAGTTACTGGATAAGACAGAGATCTTGAGTAAGCTCGATATTCTCGTGACAGCAACAGACGTTAAGAATCACAAACCAAATCCGGATACTTTCTTAGATGCGTGTTTTGGTATGGGTTTGCAGCCAAAGCAGTGTGTTGTGTTTGAAGATACGAACCTAGGTAAGCAGGCTGCTCATGCTGCGAACATGGATTGTATTCTTGTGGTAGAGGGGAACAAACTAGAGTTCTATCCTGCACCAAGCTGATTGCAAGGATTGGGTTGTTAAACCGCCAAACTAATAGCCTAGCGGAACAATACTGATTTTCTGTTAGGCGATTTCGCTCATTTCGCTGTCTAGGAACAGGCACACACTGTTTCGACCTGCTGCTTTGGCTTCATAAAGTGCTAAATCGGCGCACTTGTAGTTAAGAGCAGGGTCGTTGGTCAGGTTGGTAATTCCACCACTGACCGTCACCACGTTATCGAGCTCAATACTGACTGCGATTCTCAATCTGTTAAGTACATACTCAGCTTCTTCTGTTGTGGTATGAGGCAGAATAACGCCAAACTCTTCGCCACCAATACGAGCCACAAAATCAGTTTCTCGGCACTCTCGTTGTAATACTTGAGCAACGGTTTGAATGACGCGATCTCCATAATCGTGACCAAATCTGTCGTTGATGCGTTTGAAGTGGTCTATGTCCAAAATCGCTAAACAAGACTGTTCGCGAGTAGGGTAACGATTAACACGAGAGCACTCATCTCGCAGCTCAAGATCGAATTTACGGCGGTTCCAACACCCAGCTAAGGCATCTTTTTCACTCAGGTTTCTCAGTTTGTTTTCTAGCTCTTTGTGTTTACTTATATCCACAAATGAAGCGACATAAAACTGAATCACGTCTTTCGAGTCTTTAATGGTTTGGATTCGCAATATTTCCGTGATCAAAGACCCGTCTTTACGACGATTAACCACTTCGCCTTCCCACATGCCTTTCTCTTTGATGATGCTCCACATCTTGATGTAGAACTCTTCGTTGTAGCGACCAGAGGCAAACATGGACGGTTGGCGGCCTTTTACGTCTTCTAACTCGTAGCCACTCACACGGGTGAACTCTTGGTTTACTTTGATGATTCGGTTGTTTCTGTCGGTAATCACCAAGGCAGACATGCCATTCATTGCGGCCTTAGCAAGTTGGCTCTCGATACTGTTCTTCTTGTGGTTGCTGTTCCACAATACGAAGCCAGCGGAGATCATCGAAATCAAGAAAGACAAGGTGATGATCTGAACGACGATCGCTTGTTTTTCTTGTCGGTATTGACTGCTGAACTGCTGATTTTCAATGTGAAGAACCATGTAAATAGGGCCTTCAAACTGTTTGATTTTAGGGCTGATGTCGGAATGAAAATACCAGTTCTCACCATCGAAATAGCTCGAAGATGTCTTGTCTTGAATCGCAGTCCAAAGCTCAGGGTATAACTTTGCGTAAGTCTGCTCTGAACGTGATTCAATTACATGTCCGAAAGATTCCGTAGGATCCGGCCCCATGATTATGTGTCCGGTTTTGTTGAGAATAATAGGAACAGCAGAAGATGCACCAATTTGATAGTGAAGGCGCTTATAAATCTCAAGCATGTTCAGGTTTGCGATGAAGTAACCAATAATGCGGTTGTTTTCAGCGACTGGCGTCATAATGCGTAGCGCTGGAATCAAAGGGCGAACGATCTCTCCGTTTTCGACTTCAAGATCAATACCGCGAGAGCTAATCTCACCAATCTTTAATTGCTGTAGTACCTCATAGTAATCACGCGAAGACTTGTTCTGCAGTTCACTATCTGGAACCACGATTGCTTGATTGTCTTTATAATTAACGCGAAACACTTCGTTGCCAGCTAGATCGAGGTAACGAAGATGGGAATAGTATTTTTGGCCACGAGCTAACATCACCCAAAGATCTTGCAGGGTTTCTTTATGGATAATAGAAGGTTCTCGAATCGCTCGGAGTAGTGTTTGAGAGTCGGCGATTGAAGGAACAGAGTTAGAGATTTGCTCAACAATAACAGCGAGTTCATGAAAGCTGTATTCGATTTGATTTTGGCTAGACTGCTTAATATTTAGAGTGTGCTGAGCATCAATTCTGTCAAGTTCAGAATTGATGTAGAGGGCAGGGACTAGTCCTAGGGCAAAGATGGTACATAGAAATTGGCTGACTAGTTTTTTTATACTTGTATTCATCGCTGTCCTCAAAGAATCAGCGCAATACTATATATTTTATAAGGTTTTTAATGTGATCTTGACCGAGAAGTTAAGACAAGATTCGCATATAACTACGATTTAAGTGCAACTTTTTGCATTTAAGCTTGATTGTTGAGCAATCACTTCGTTAGTAAATGATTACTCAATATAGAACACTGCTCCGAAACCTAAGCTAAATTAATCGCGATTAATTGCCGATTATCTAACTAAGGGCAGCTAGCTTAGGCCAACGATATTTCCATTACTATCAATATCTAACGACATGAATGCCGGTTTGTCAGGCAAGCCTGGCATGGTCATCAGATTGCCGCACAACGCGTAAATAAAGCCAGCACCAGCACACAATTTTAGTTCTCTAACAGGCACGTCAAATTGGGTTGGTGCACCTTTAATGTGTGCTTCTGTCGAGATTGATAGTGGTGTTTTTGCCAAACAAACCGATAGGTCGCTATAGCCATGAAGTTTGAATTCAGCCAGCTGTTTTTTAGCCAGTGGAGATAGCGAAATACTTGCCGCGCCATAGCCAACTTCAGCAACTGCCATCAGCTTTTCTTCTAGGCTTTGCTCTGAGTGATACAAAGGCTTAAATTCACTCTGTTTTTGGCAAGCTTTTACTACAGCGTGAGCCAGTTGAGTTGCCCCTTCGCCACCTTGACCAAATGCTTCGCTTACTTCAACGCTAACGCTTGGATCGAAGTCGGTGATCATCTGCTTCAAAGCATCGAGCTCTTGCGCTGAGTCTTGTGGGAATCGGTTAATCGCAACAACTGTAGGCACTTGGTATTGCTTAACGTTGTTGATGTGCCATTTTAGGTTCTCAAAGCCTGCAATTAGCGCGTCTTGGTCATCATTAAAAATTGAATCTGGTAATGGAGTGCCCGGTCTCAAATCGTATAAACCAGAGTTGGCCTTTAATCCACGTAATGTTGCAACAACCACAGCGCAATCGGGCTTTTTGTTCGACGCTTTCGCTTTTATGTTGCATGCTTTCTCAAAACCCATGTCTGAGCCAAAACCACCTTCGGTCACAACAAAGTCACTCAGTTTTAACGCTATCTTATCGGCAATAATTGAAGAGTTACCATGTGCGATGTTCGCGAAAGGCCCGGCGTGAATTAGGGTAGGGACGCCTTCAAGGGTTTGCATCAATGTTGGTTCAATAGAATCCTTCATGGTTACGGTCATTGCGCCTGCAACGTTGAAGTCATCTGCGATTAGCGGCAAGCCTTGTTTGTTGTAAGCAAGTACCACTCGTCCGATACGCTTTCTCAAATCTTGAAGGTTATTGGCTAGAGCAAGAATGGCCATTAGCTCTGAAGCGGCTGAGATATCAAATCCATCTTCGCGTTCAAAGCCGTTAATTGTTTTATCTGCTTCGTTTTTGCCAACCGTGATCATGCGTAATGCGCGATCATTGTGGTCAAGTACACGTCGCCAAACGATTCTGCTTGGGTCGATATCCAGTGCTTTTAAGCCTGAGCGCGCTTCAAAGGCTTCTAACCCTTCACGCTGCTCATGATACAAACGTGCGTCAATGGCGGCAGAGGCGAGGTTGTGAGCGGCCGTAACAGCATGAATATCGCCTGTCAGATGCAGGTTTAATTGTTCCATAGGGGCTACTTGAGAGTAACCACCACCCGCAGCACCGCCTTTTACGCCAAATATCGGACCCATTGAAGGCTGGCGAATGCAGGCCATGGCCGATTGGTTAATCTTTGCGAGGCCTTGTGCCAATCCGATAGTAGTGACGGTTTTGCCTTCACCAAGAGGTGTCGGTGTGATCGCCGTGACTACGACTAATTTACCATCTTGTTGGTTGGCGAGGCGTTCAAGTGATGTGAGAGACACTTTTGATTTGAATTGCCCTAATGGCTGATGTTCGTTGTGGTGCAGGCCAGCTTGCTTGGCAACCTCACTGATGTTTTTAAGGGGAGTAGAGCGACAAATATCAATATCAGACAGCATATTTGATCCTTATATCAGAACCGAAAAGGTGGTACGTAAACGTTTGCGTGGCGATAGTACTGTATAAATTTGCCAAGTAAAGGCAAACCACACGAATTATGTGCTGGAAGATAACAGATCTAAAGAGTCATTGCGCGAGATCAAATCTTAAACGAGCAAAATATTCGATCTGATTACCTTGAGCTGCAGTTATATTGGCGTTGTATACAAAAAGGGCTGCATATAGCAGCCCTTCAAGGAATGGGTAATCTCACTTGGCGTTAACCTTTAAGAGGTAACTGCCTAATATGGTCGATTAACGATCCCAGTATGTTTCTTCTAAGCTATCTTCGCGTTCAGGTAATGCACGAGAAAGGCGAGGAGAGTGCTGAGTCAACACTTCGTAGCTTACACGGTTTGCGTACTTACAAATTTGAGACAGTGAAGAGTAAGTTAGACAAGTGTGCTCGTGTTTCTCTGAGTTTGGTACATTCACGTGGTGGTAGCTATTTGCTGCCATGTCGTGAAGTAGTGCTGAAAGTGCACCATCGCCAGCGCCATTGGTATTCTTAATCTCAAGTGGGCCACCTAGGTAAGGGCCAATGTGAGAGTACACTTTTACTGGGTCTTTACAGTCTTGCTTACGCATCGCACGGCTGAATTCGTATTTATTGAACTCAGGGATGTTACCCGGTAACAATGGCAGTGTGGTTTCGCGTTTCGCTGGTTCGTCAGTGTAACCTGCCATGTATAGACCAATAGGACCTGCAGTACATAGAACTAGGTCAACCCACTCAAGTGCCTTGTTAGCAGCCAATAGAGGATCTTTTTCACCCGTTAGCGCTTCACCTTCATCTTCGTTCATCGCGACGATGGTTACGTTTTCTTTCAGGTATTCTTGCCACCATTCAGCGTTGCCTTCGATCACATACTTAGTACCAAGTGTTAGTACAACAGGCACATTGTGCGCTTTCGCGTATTCAATCGCTTTTTGTACCGCTTTTGGCATCGGATCTTCAGGTTTGCCACGCATTAGGTATGACGACACAACCAATGCAGAAGCTTTCTCGAAGACTTTTTCAGGAATGCTTTCTGGAAGAAGTTGGTTCATGTGGCCTTCGTTGATTGCAAACGTACGTTCGCCATCTTCAGAAATCAGCGTGTAACAACGACCAATTGGACCATCAACAGTTTGAAGGTGGTTTAGATTCATACGAGAAGAAGTGCGGCAAAGGTAACGATAACCAAATGAGCCAACTTCAATCTTCTTAGACATTACGCCAAGCAGGACAGATTTGCTGTCCGCAAGTACGGAATAGTTGTGCAGTGTGTTGCCGATAGTATCGCCAGGATATTGATGCGTGATCAAACCGCGCTCAACTAACTCTTCATACAGCGCATCTGCTTTACTTTCTTCCAATACCAGTGAGTGACCTTTACTCAGCTCGTATTTTTCTAGGAACTCGTTGTCAACACGGGCTTCGATATCAACAATCGTTTGGCCAACACCCACAATCGTTGCGCGGTGAAGCTTAGGCGTTTGTTGAATTTGGTTGACCAACGGATCACGTGCGTGAGTTGGAAAGTAGTGCTTAGATTTACGCTGTCCAGGAAACTTCATATGAAAAATACAGTGAAAAAATTTTGCCGCATGATATCACATTTTGTTTCTGTTTCTTTCATTTTTATTACATTTTGAATCACCTGCACAATGTCTGTACAGGTGATTCAACTAACTATATGTTTGAAACTACTCGGTTGGCTGTACTAACGTCGCTGGATCAACGTAAGCCTCTGTACCCCATAGTGGAACAGTTGAAAGGCTGTGTTTGAAGCTACCTTCTGTTTCTTTGGTGGTGTAAGACAAGTAAAGCAGCGACTGATTCTCTGCATCGTAGATACGACGAACCTTCATTGTTTTAAAGAAGATACTTTTCGATTGCTTGAATACCACTTCGCCAGACTTACTCTTGTCTATTTGAGCAATCATTTCTGGTGTAATTTCACCTGTTTGACGACAAGATATAGAGCTATCACTTGGATCAGAAAGGCTAAGGTTTGCTTCGATTGATGCGATATGACAGGTAACACCCGCGATCTTATCGTCATCTAATGAAGACATCTTGATATCCTTCATTGTGAAGAAACCCAGTGAGACGTCGCCAACCTCGTTGTCCGAACAGCCAGCTAACATTGTCACGATACCTGCTGCTATTAAGGCTTTTTTCATAAGAAGTCCTTTTTATTTATATAGTTCTGTTTACTATAAGGATATTGAAAGCTTGGATACGAGTGTAGAGCTTTTCGTTAAGTTCTTAAAGGATGTTGTTGGATAATGAAAAATATGAAGCATTTAAAGTACTTGTTGGCCTTGGTCATGCTCTGTATGCTCTCTGCTTGTAGCTCGGCACCTCAGCCGACCGTATGTCTTCCAAATAACTGCGATATTTGGGGATACTAACCGTAGGTACTAAAAGAATGAATAACGAAATACCTGAAATTGCACACAAGAAAAACCAATGGCTATTTAGTCAGCTCGATATTGCTTACCCCGCAAAAGAGAGCCTCCTCGGCCGTGAACTTTATCAAAGCAAACTTCCATCCAAGACATACCAACTCCTAGCACAAGATCAAACTCCTTCCCAAATTGATGAACTGCATAAAGTCGATTTCCATAAATTGACCGTGCTATTTTCACTCAACCAAGCAAGCGTTTACCAAGATGAAATCGAAAGGGCACACATGCTTGAGTTCTTGAGCCAAATTATGCTTTCTGACGATCATGTATTATATATTGGTACTCAAAACGGTGAAGTTGTGGCGAGCGCTATCGTCACAGAAGCGGATGGTTCCCTATTGATCTCGGATGTCGTTGCTGAAAATGGTCAAAGTATCAACAACTTTGCTAAGCAGTTACACGATTTTTGGGCACAAGATCATGCTTCTTGCGATAAAGTATGGATCGAGAACTAAAGATTCTTTGACAAAGCGTTAATCTAAGTACAATACCCCGTCTTATTTAAAGGGTATTGTATGTACAAGCTATTGATATCAATCGCTGTATTATGTGTTAGCGCTTATTCTTCACTCAGTTTTGCTAACGACTGGGATATTAAACGCATCCTAGTTTTACACTCATACGAACCTTCTTATCAATGGACTGCTGACTTCCAAAAAGGGATAGACAGTGCGTTCAGCCAGTCTCAAACCGAAGTTAAACTCTCAATAGAGTATTTGGATTCAAAGCGTGTCCACAGCCCAGAGTATTACGACTCTCTCGCGAACTACTTACGTGCGAAGTATGCAGGTTATAAATTTGATGGCGTAATTGCGACGGACGATAACGCAGCCAATTTTCTTGAATCTCTGCCTAATTTGATTGATCGCTCCACACCTGTCGTTGCAGCCGGCATCAATGATTTCAGCACCGACATGTACGCGGTGTCTGACAGAGCAACTGTGCTTTACGATAACGATCAGATAGACGTTAATATTAAGCTGATCTCCAAATTAAGACCTAATCTAAAGAATCTCTATTTTGTAAATGATTACAGTGTCACGTCTGAATTGATTCATAAAGAAATGAACAAAATGATGGCTGAATTTTCAAATATCAATCTCGTAGAAATTCGCGACTTGTCGCTGGAGCATACGAGCCAATTTTTGGAAGGGATCTCTGCGGACGATGCGGTATTGCTCAGTCATTACAACACCGAGTTAAAGCAAGGGGTTTATCACACTTACCAAGAGATTGCGGATACGTTGTCAAAAGCGAGTGCTGCTCCGGTGTTTGCTTTATGGCAGTTCTATATTTCGGGTGATGTACTCGGTGGTTACGTTAATCACTCACAAAGCATGGGTGAACAGGCCGTCGATGCGTTGGATAAATACCTTCCACTTGGTTTTACTACACCGTTAACTCCCGGAGACAACAAACGTTTTGTATTCAATTACCCTGCAATGAAGAGATACGGGATTAGTGGAAACGCGTTACCTGACGAAGCGGTTTTCATTAACGAGCCTTCATCCTTTATTCGCAAAAACTTCCAGTTGTTATTGGGGCTGTCGATGGTGATTGCGGGTTTGAGCCTGATCATCTTGATGCAATTTGTCACTCTGCGCCAAAAGAAAGAGTTGGCGAATAAGAACAAACGAATCTTAAAGCTTCAGAAACAGACCTTGAATATCCAAAAGGATATGATTCATGTTCTCGGAGAGGCAATTGAAACCCGCTCTGGCGAAACTGGTAATCACGTTAAGCGTGTAGCCAAGTTGTCTGCACTGCTTGCTAAGTATCGTGGCTTGAGCCATCGCGAGGTCGAGATGATTGAGATCATCAGCCCAATGCACGATGTGGGTAAGATTTCAGTCCCTGAATCAATCTTGGATAAACCTGGGAAATTAACCGACCAAGAGTGGGAGGTGATGAAGCTTCATACTACGGCTGGCTATAACTTACTAAAGAGCGGAGCGGGTGATATTACCAACCTCGCGGCAATCATTGCTAACGAACATCACGAGCGTTGGGATGGTGCTGGATACCCGAATGGAAAAGTGGGTGATGAAATACACCTGTTTTCTCGTATCACTGCCGTAGCCGATGTGTTTGATGCGCTGCTTAGTGCACGTTGCTACAAAGAACCGTGGCCGTTAGATATGGTGGTCGATTTGTTTGAGCGAGAGTGTGGCTACCAGTTTGATCCTCAGCTAACTAAATTGCTACTGAAACACTTATCCGAGTTTGTCGCTATCCGAGATTCGTACCCCGATACTGGAACTGTAGAATATGCGTCTTCACCTTCGCTTGAAGCTAAGGTCTTAGAAGAGTCGGTTGTTAGCTAATTGTCGCTCTATCTGAGTAGCCTATAAGCCATTTTTTTTATCGATTCACCACGATCCGGCTAGGAAGTAGTGATTTATATTTTCTCCTGAAATTGAGTAGCTTATGTAAAGCTCGCAGTATTTGGTTTCGTAGAATCTGGGTTAATTTAATGAAAACTATTGCTTATGCTGAGCGATAAAGTGATCAACTCCATATTTCGCGAAGAGAAATAAGCCTGTATCTGCAAACTGTTACCTCAATCATCTCGCGCATTGAAAGAACACTATAGGATAAAACTTGGATTCAATCTGAGTGAGATACCTATGCGGTTAGAACAGACTAAATGTGTGATTTTCGATTGTGACGGAACACTTATCGATAGTGAAAAGCTGTGCTGCCAAGCTTTGGTGAACGTTTTCACTGGCTTTGGAGCGGAGCTAAACGTCAACGACTGCTATGCGCACTTTCAAGGCGGGAAGCTAGCCGACATCTTAATGGATACACAAGAACGTCTTGGGTTATCTATCTCGATTGATACACTTGAGCCGTTATATCGCAATGAATTACAAGCACTGTTCCAGCGTCATTTAAAACCGATGGATGGCGCTATCGAACTTATTGAATTCCTCAAACAACAAGACATCGAGTTTTGTATTGCTTCCAATGCACCGAAATCTAGGGTTGAATCTTCATTGGCGATGACAGGCATGCTAGACGACTTCAAAGGCAAAGTGTTCTCAGCTTTTGATGCTAACAGCTGGAAGCCAGAGCCTGATCTAATCATGTACACGGCCATGAACATGGGCTTTCTGCCAAATGAGTGCATCTACGTGGATGATACGTTGAAAGGGATTGAGGCTGGTGTTCGCGCGGGTATCCAATCGTTTCGATTACGCCCGAGTATTGATGAAGCAATCGTAGATCCCGAAGCCGACTCAGCAGAACTCGCGGCTCAGGATATCTACAGTTTAGAAGAAATTTCAGTTTGGATTAATGGCAAGCACTGCTCAAATGGTGGTATATCGAATTCTGCAGCTTTGGTGGGGTAGAGCTTAGTTGAAGGCTGACTACCTTACTAAATTGTTTGGTGTGGAAACCGCAAGATGCACAAGTAAACTTTTCTCCACTTTCTGAAAGCAGATACTCGTCGTGTTGGCATAAAGGGCATGTAATGTCGTCGGTGTTTGGTGTTTCTGTTTTATTCATTATGTGTCACCTGCAGCAAGGGGGTAAGCGAAAAAAGACCCGTTCAATTAGATTACTCCTAAGCTCGAATATTAGACAGTTCTGACACTTCTTAATCTCTCCTTTGCGACTTGCTTCATGGTAATTGATAATGTCATCGTTATTGACCATGGTTCTTGTAATGTTATTAAACAAAAGCCAAAAAGAAAGGACCCATTACGAGTCCTCATTAGTTTGTTTTCAATTCACGCCGCTAGTTCACCAGTTGATCCTTAAGTTCGGTAGCGTGCCAATGTCTGAGATAGAGAAACCGACGCTTCTGTTAGCCTAGATACGCCATTTGAAGAATTCTGAGCCACGTCTTTAATCACATCGGATTGGCTTCGAATATCGTTAAGCTCTGCTGCAATCGTATTGGCAACGTTACTTTGCTCATCGGCTGATGTTGCGATTTGGATACTCATGTCCATTAGCGCTTGAGCTGAATCTGCAATCGAGTTTACGTCGTGACCAATGTCCGAAATCAACTGGCTACTGGTTTGCGCTTGATCAACCGTCTGTTCGGTGATCTTCGCGATATTTTGGCTCTCTTGCTGTAAGCGCTCAATCATCGCTTGGATTTCTACCGTTGCCGACTGAGTGCGGCTTGCCAGTGTTCTTACTTCATCAGCAACAACAGCGAAACCTCGGCCTTGTTCGCCCGCACGAGCGGCTTCAATCGCGGCATTTAAAGCAAGTAAGTTAGTTTGCTCTGAAATAGCATTGATCGTCGTGATGACCTCGTTAATTTGGCTCGTATTCACATTCAAGCTAGTAACAGAAGATGAGGTTTGCTCAATCAAAGAAGAAAGGGTGGTGATTTCCGAGATTGCCTGTTGAACTTTCGCGTGGCTATCGTTGATTTGCTGCGCGTCTTGCTCGGTTTGTTCCGTTGAGCGTGCAGAGATGTTAGAGACTTCATTTGCTGAAGCTGTCATCTGATCCATTGCTGTCGCTACAGAGTCTAGAGATGCGTTTTGGCTCATGATTTGTGTTTCGCTGCGCTTCATCTCTGTTTCGAAAGAAGCTGACGTTTCACTTAGCGTTGCTGCACTGTGGTTTACGTTGTTGACTAACTCGCTAAGCGTGTCCATTGAACGGTCAAGCGCACAACCAATCGTGCCGAACTCGTCACGGCCAGGGTGGAAGCCAAGGCGTGATGTTAAGTCACCATCACCAATCTTTTGAGTCGTTGAATAAAGAACCCAAAGTGCGCCGCCTAGGAAAGTCGCTACCCAGTAACAGAAAAGACCAAAAGGCACACACCACAAAAAGCTCAGTAAGAAAGTGTACAGTGCTTGCTGCTTTTGATTCTGTATATCGTTAGTTGAAACGGTAAGTGAGTAGTAGTTGCCATCTTGTGCGAGTGCTGTGGCAGTCACCGAACCATTGTTTGAAATAGTGGTTTGTTGAGCGCGAGTTTGCTGGCTAACAGAGCGAACAGAAGCAGGGGAATCTGATGCTGATAAAATGCCTTGCAGTTGATACTCGACCTGCTGTTTTGCAGTTACGTCAATGTGTTCCATTTTGTTGACGTAGTTCAGTCCAGCTAGGCTTGCCAAAGCGGCAAAAAAGATTAAGAAAATGACCCAAAATTTGTCGTTGATCGACATCTTAATAAACAGTTTGTCTATCGTTCGAAATTGTACTTCTTTCATAAAAACTCCACGGTAAATCCTTTACCGTGGACTCTAAATAACCGACCTCAATAAAAATGTGACTTCAATCTACTAATTGTGAAAATTAATGATAGTGACATGTTATTTGTGAGATCTGGATCAAGTAAATTAGTTCTGTATAGGTTTATTAGCCCAAAGAAGGCAGTAACCCTACTGAAATAAGAACTTGAATCGCAATGATAAATACGCCAACGCTACCTGCTAAAAACAACGCTTTGCTACCGCCTAACACTTGGTAACTGGCTTCTGCAGATTGAGGTTTGACAGAGAAATCAGTGTAACGAACCTTGTAGACCATCACTGTTGGTAACAGAATCGCGAGCACTGAAAGTGCAATGGCTGCGTAGCCTAAAGCCATGATGAAGCCTTGTGGGTAAAATAAGGCAAAACCCAGTGGCGGTAAGAAGGTGATAGCAGCTGTCTTAAGACGTTTTGCGTTACCTAGTTTCTTGCTCAGTGAGTCGCCCATGAATTCAAATAAGCCCAAGCTTACACCAATAAAAGATGTCAGCAGTGCAAGGTCCGCAAACACACCGACGATCACGCTTAGGTTGGATTGATGAACAGTTTGCGATAGTGAGACTAATAGCGCGCCTAAACTTGTATCAGACAATAATTGCTCTTGGCTAATCACACCCAAAGTAACACTTTGCCAGAAAACGTAGATAACCAGAGGCAGTGCCGAGCCAATAATCATTACCTTACGTAAAGAACGAACGTCACCATCTAGGTATCGAACAATTGATGGGATGCTGCCGTGGAAACCAAAAGAGGTAAACACAACCGGAATAGCCGCAACAATCAGGCCTTGCTGTAAAGGCATGCTCATTAAGTATTGAGAGGTAATGTTTGGCGCTAGGAAGCTGAGTACCAAAACCATCGCGATAAGCTTTAAGCCAAACAAAACGCGGTTAACTTTATCAACACTGTGTGTACCAATCGTAACAACGCCGGCAACTAATAGGGTAAATAGAAGCGTGGTGATTTGAGCATTAAGTTCGATACCCGCGATATCCGAAATTCGTTGGTTAAATTGCGCACCGCCGCCAGCTATGTATGCCGCACACAGAGCGTAGAAAAGAAACATCACCGCGAAGCTCGCAATCCACTTTCCTTTTGTCCCCAAAATGGTATGAGCTAACGTGTGTAGGGTAGCGTCAGATTCTGCGAATTGGTGAAGCTCTACCATTAATAGCGCAGTAAAAGCCATTAACGCCCATAAACCCAGCATCAAGAAAAGTGAAGTTGAAAAGCCAATACCCGCAGAAGCAAGTGGAAGAGCGAGCATGCCAGCACCAATGGTTGTGCCTGCAATGATCAAAGTACTACCAAAAACCTTTGATTTATTCATTGTATATAATTCTTTACGTTAGGGTGTGTTTTCATTGTAATTCTTCTAGCTTAAGCGCATAAACCCAAAGAATATCTCGATTTTGAAGTATTCTGATTGAGTTTAATTCCAAATGCAATTCTTATTGTAATTAAAAACATCCACTGTAAATTAATATTTACACAAAGGGGCGTGTCAGCATTCAAATGAGCAAAGCAAACGTTTGACCATGATCGGTTTCAAAATTTATAGAGTAATTTGTTGTACTTGGTGTAAGGTGGCAGTACATATGTCGTTCGCGTATACCCCTTTAGCGCAAAAAAGCGTTAATGATCGCGAGTAGCTTTAAGCTATGAATATGGAATGGGTAGAGTAGAGTGCGTTCATCAAAGTGACATAATATAAGTCCAAGATGGTGCACTAGTTAATCGGACATCATGTCCACATCAAGGAATAGAGGGGGCACAATGAGTGACCAATCTTATAATGACGAAAGTCTAGAGTTGTTAGATGCTATGGAAATTGGCATTGATTTGTCTGACTATGAGCAGACAGTGAAACAGTTAGCAGAAGAGCTTTTCAAGTCTTCGAACTAAGCTTTTAAGATCTTTAATTCAGTTTCAACTGAAACGTTTTAAAGCTAAAAGTTTTCTTAGCTAAAGCTTCTCAAAGCAAACAATTCTAAACTGAGCAAATCGTATTCGCTCACACGTCATACCAAAACTATCCTCATTAAAGTTCGCGAAGATAAACGAGTACGTTTACCATGTTACTTAGTTCTCGATACTTTAATGAGGTTCAATGAACTTTCTCGCACACCTTCACATCGCCAAGCACTGTAACAGCAACTTAGCAGGTAACCTGTTAGGTGATTTTGTTAAAGGCGACCCTAATAAACACTATTCTGATTCCCTTTCTGACGGTATTAGGCTTCATCGATTTGTTGATAGCTATACTGATCGTCATGATGTATCTCGTTCTGCAAAATCACTTTTCTCAGACCAAACACGACGCTTTGCGCCTATCGCACTCGATGTATTTTGGGATCACTGCTTAGCCAATCATTGGGATCAGTTTTCACAGCAGACATTAGAGCGTTTTTGTTTAGATAGCCATGAGCAGATCTTTGAACATCAAGAGCCACACTGGCCTGAAAATTTCGTTATGGTTCATCAGAAAATGGCTGAGCATAGATGGTTAGAGAGCTATCAAGACATGTCATCTATAGAGGTGGTGTTGCAGCGAATGGCGTTGAGAAGGCCTAAGCTCGGTATGCTCGAGGCATGTTACGATGACCTCGAACGTCACTATGATACGTTGCAGTGTCACTTTAATGAGCTTTATCCCAACGTTTTAGAGGAAGCTAAGCAGTTTAATGCGCTTCAAATGAAGAAAAATCAAAAGGAAAGGTAAACAGCGTAATGCAGGTTTGCTACAATCCGCGCCTATTTAATCTTTGAGCATCATACTATGTCTGAATCTACAAAATCTTTTAACCAACTAGGATTATCTGAGCATCTTCTTGCCACGTTGTCTGAGCTTAATTTTACGGCTCCTACCAGTGTTCAAGAACAAGCAATTCCATTGGTATTAGAAGGCAAAGATGTACTGGCTGGTGCTCAAACGGGTACAGGTAAAACGGCTGCGTTTGGTTTACCGATTATTCAAAGATTAATCGAGACAAAAGACAACGTTATTCCGAACCCTAAGCTCGTTCGTGCGCTTGTATTAGTGCCAACTCGTGAATTGGCACAACAGGTTTTCGATAACTTAACTAGCTACGCAAAGGGCACCGACATTAAAGTCGTGGTGGCTTACGGCGGCGTTAGCATGAAGGTGCAAACTGATAACTTACGCGGTGGCGCAGATATTCTTGTCGCGACGCCTGGTCGTCTTATTGATCACATGTTCACTAGAAACATCATGTTGAGCCAAACGGAAGTACTGGTACTGGATGAAGCTGACCGTATGTTAGATATGGGCTTCATGCCTGACATCAAGCGTATTCTTTCTCGCATGAACGAAGTGCGTCAAACTCTGTTCTTCTCTGCAACGTTTGATAACAAAATCAAAGCGATTGCACACCGTATGATGCAGAAGCCAAGTGAAATCCAAGTTACGCCAAAAAACAGCACCGCTGAAACCGTAACACAGATGGTTTACCCGGTAGATAAGTCGCGTAAAAGTGAGCTATTAGCGTATTTGATTGGTTCAAAAAACTGGCAACAAGTGTTGGTGT
>NZ_JBFRJF010000012.1:159542-160123 GCF_041468745.1 Vibrio sp. 10N.286.52.F8 | reverse complement strand
CAACAAGTGTTGGTGTTCACAAAGACTAAGCAGGGCACTGATGCTCTCGTTAAAGAGCTTAAGTTAGACGGCATTAAAGCGGCATCAATCAATGGCGATAAGAGCCAAGGTGCGCGTCAAAAAGCCCTAGACGATTTCAAGTCAGGCAAAGTTCGTGCGTTGATCGCAACCGACGTGGCAGCTCGTGGTATTGATATTCAGCAGCTAGAACAAGTTGTGAACTATGACATGCCATTTAAAGCAGAAGATTATGTTCACCGCATCGGACGTACTGGTCGTGCGGGTAACAGCGGCTTAGCGATCTCTTTGATGAGTCAGGATGAAGCTTACCTATTGGGTGATATTGAGCGATTACTTGATACTCGCTTGCCTCAAGAGTGGCTAGAGGGCTTTGAACCAAGCCTTGAAAAAGATCTAGCGCCCGATCGTGGTGGTCGCAGCAAAAGCCGTTCATCAGAAAAACGTAAGATGAAAGCGAAGCTTAAGATTCACCAAAACCGCGGTAAAGCACGTCGCTAATAAGCTGTACAAAGCTCCAGTTTAAAGATCTATACATATAAAAACGCGCCGTTACAGTGACT